>CALMJY010000243.1 GCA_937864815.1 uncultured Bacteroidota bacterium | reverse complement strand
GATTACGAAAAGTTGCTTAAAATCAATATATTAGTGAAAGAGTTATATAGTAGGCACAAAGGCACAAAGGATCACCAGGAATTCATTAAACCGTTAAAATGCAGAATAATTGGATCAACGGTTAAAATCAAAATAAGTCTTACCTTTTACTAATCAGCAAGTGTATTGCCATTTCCGATAAGGATAAACGGAGACCAGTAGAGTGGCTGTGGATATTGTTTTATGACATCGCGTTGTGCAAGTGTCAAAGCCTCCTGGAGTGGATGTGTTTTAATATATTTATAGAAATTGGTCATAAGTATTGATGTGGGATAATCAGCTACGCTCCAGAGACTTACAATAACAGCAGAAGATCCTGCATAGAGAAAAGCCCTGCTCAGACCTACAAGTTCATCTCCCTGGTCGAGGTTGCCCAGGCCTGTTTCACAGGCACTAAGGGTTACAAGCTTTGAGTTGATATTCATTTCGAATACTTCCCAAACGTTAAGTCTGCCATCATCATTATCGGAAGGAGGAAAGAGAAGAAATGAATAGAGAGGCTGGCGGTAGTTGTAAATTCCATGAGTCGCAAAGTGAATGAAATTAAATTCCCCTGCACTCTTTTTGGCAAAGGATTCTGTACTCTGTGTCCCGATTGAAGATAATTTATCAGTAAAGAGAGGAAGTATTTTCTTTAGTTCATCCTCGGTTCCCGGCAGTCCAACATTGTTTCCGACAGAAATATCGCCGAGAGCCATACCCATAAATCTTGATCCTTTCTTTACCTGTTTATCAGCATATAAGGAATATACACTTGCTGAAGGAGAATATGTTATGTTAAATTTATCTACGAGAAATTCACCTTTTGCATTTATAAGTGACTGGAAAGGGATGAAATGAAGAGAACCATTAGGTATTATCACAAGTTTTTCTTTTCCTTTTAAATCAACTTCAAATGGAGAAATCAGTATTGAATGGAGCTCTTTAAGTCCCTTTGTGACATCCCTGTCATTGTTCGACTGGATAGACTTTCTGGTTTTATCAATCAGTACTGTTAAATCCATTCTTTTAAAACCTGCTGACTTTCTTATGATCGACGAATTTGTAATCAACCACGTGATTAGTTCATTATCGCCGATCCAGTAGATTAGAAGTGCGGTTGTAGGATCAATCTTTTTCCTGAGATCATCAGGTTTAACCGGATCAGCTGAAACCAGTTCCCTGTATTCGGGATTTTCAAGTTTTATTCTTTGAAGAATATCCTCATATTCAGCCTGTATGTCTGTAAGGGCAGCCCTTATCTCTCTCAGATTTACCTGTCTCGAATCCTGACTATTTGAATTACCTGAGGCTCCCTCATTCTGAATGAGTTTGTATAGTTTCTCTATTTCGTTACGTTTCTGTTGTTCGAGGATGGTCAGATCGCCGGGAAGTGCTCCCCTGAAATTAATTTTTCTTCCAGCTATGTTATCATAAAAAGCTCTTGATCTTGCCTGCTCTGATACCTGGAACGCCTCCTCATTTCTGTTCAGTCTGATCAGTAGATTAATAAGTCTGTCATAAACCTCCCTTTTGTTTCTGAACCAGGAACTCTTGAATTCATCTATTGTCAGCTTACCCCTGATTTTTTCAATGACAGATATGGCATTAAAATAAGCATCCCTTGCTTTTTCCGGTTCGTTTTGGCTTTCATGAAGTCTGCCAAGCTGGAACCATGACTGCCATATAGTTTCAGGAAAATCCGGCTGCGATCTTGCTGAGTCCAGGAGATTTTCTGCCTGTTTAAACCGTCCTTTCTCTGCCAGTAGCTTACCCCTGAGAAGCTGTGTATTGACAATTCCCTGCCTGTTGACCGAAGAGGAGAAAAGCCTCTGAGCATTTTCCAGCAGGACAAGAGCACTGTCTGCTTTGTTTTTCCTGATCATTATTTCAGACATCCGGAGCAAAGCAATTGCTTCTCCTGTATTCGATTGCTGTGAACGGAAATAATCATGAGCATTAAGCACTTCTCCCATTCTCAGATCGAGGGAAGCCTGGAGACCTGCTGATCCTGCCGATAATGAATCTTTGACACTTTTTGCAGATTTATAATATCGTTCAGCCCTCGCAATATCTCCTAGTTCTCCGTAGAGATCGCCCATTCCGATATTTGCCCAGATTATTTGTCCGGTTATCTTATATTCCCTGGCCTGTTCAAGCGCTTTATCCTGCCATCTCAGAGCTTCCTCATAATCACCTGCAGTAGAAAGCAATGAAGCCATTAGCTGGTTATGCCTTGCCGTACCAGCATTTAAACCAGCTGCCATTTCGATTGAGATACCTATAAAACTTTTTGCTATATCAAAATACCCAAAGTCTGACCAGACACTCCCGATAGCAAGATTCGCTTCCATTTCACCTCTCTGGTCTCTTGCCTGTTTGAAAAGATCAATACTTTTCTGAAGATGATCCATAGCTGTCTGTGATTTTCCCATGGTGGCATATAACTGCCCCAGCGCAAGATATGTATCTGCAATTGCCTGCTGATGACTGCCTTTAAGGCTCTGGTCCATTCCTTCCGCAAGTTGCAGTGATTTTTCCAGTGAAGTTATGCTGCTCGTGTATAATCCCATATATATGTAGATCCTGCCTTTTTGCCTGTGGTCCTCAATCATTCCAAGGAGGTTATTACCTGCAGAATCTATTCCAAAAGCATTTCCGACATATGCCAGTGCACTTTTATAGTCTCCGGTCATTTCATATCCGTTGGCAATCTTACGGTTGACATCAGCTTCCATAGCCATATTGCGGTAGATACCAAGCTTTTTGCTTGATTCGAGCATCAGGTTATAGTGTTTAATGGCTTCAGGATAGTTGTGCTTGTTAAAGTAATCATCTCCCAGGTTCTGTTCCTGGGTTACAAGGATCGAAGGAGTGGCGCAGCTAAAAAGCAGATGGGATATCAGGATGGATATTGAAAAATATGGTATGTACCAATCCCTTTTTCCAAATATTTTCATAGTATTAAGTTTTCAGAATACGTACTGGGCAATCAGAACATATATTGGATCAGCTCCAATCCCTTTCCCGTAAATAGGTATTCTCACTGCTTCGCTTATTCTGAATCTTTTAACCTGGAATACAAGCCTTGGTTCATATGATAAAGCCCACGGAGCAATAGCATCATCCGGGATCTTGCCATCAATTTCATCCTTGGACCGAAAATATAAATTTGCATCATTTGTAAGTGCGATCCATTCATTAAGGTGTATACTGAAGCTTAATCCTGCATCAAGGTGATTACCATCCTTAAATTCTGTTTCCTGTGTATCGGAGGGGTCCATAATTTTTGATCCGGGGAACTGATAGGTATAGTAAAGATATCCTGCATAGGAATATGGAAACTGTATCTTTCGGTATTTGAGTCCTAAGTTAGTGGCAAAGCATCCATTGCCAAGAGGTGGATTGTAATCCGTTTCACCTTTAACATCTGTCGGATTCTTTTCACCAGTTGGTACAGTTACCTCAAGACTACCGGTGAGAGAAGTATTATTGGATTTTTCATTTAAGATCTGGTATTTTAGTGTAAAATAGCAGTCT
The DNA here is from genome assembly GCA_937864815.1 of uncultured Bacteroidota bacterium. Taxonomy (GTDB): domain Bacteria; phylum Bacteroidota; class Bacteroidia; order Bacteroidales; family VadinHA17; genus LD21. The sequence continues at coordinate 9,718 of CALMJY010000243.1, read as the reverse complement.
CCCAGTCCCTTACTTTGCAGCGTAAAGGAATAATTGACGGTAGTATCAGCCGAGGGAACAAATATTCTGCTTTCGCTTTGCCTGATATTTATTGCCAGCGGAAAAGCTGCATCAACCTGTAATCTGTCTGTAATTCCGTATTGAAAAATAAAATTGAAACCTGAATTGGTTGCCCAGGCACTCTGAAGAAAATATTCTTTATTTTTTTCATTTGTAAAATACTTGTCTACAACTGAGTAGCTAAGAGCAGTACCTGCTCTGAAAAAACCTTTATAAAGCGTAGATGGTTCAGTTACAACAGTAAGCTGTTTGAGATCTGACGGGACAAGCTGCTTCTCTGTTTGGGAGTATCCGGTAAGCGCGACCAGAAATATTAATAATATGTTTACAATCCTTTTCATAATCATAATTTTTGGTTTATTTAAAGAATGGAAACATATTAAAGCTGAGAGTTGTCAGCAGGTAAAATGGTGCATCGGCATTTGTACCTGCAATCTGAAATCCGGCATACTGGTAAATTGTGATGCTTGGAGAGATCTGCAGTTCAAATCCGGGTTCAATAGTGAACAGTGTTGACTCAGGATTTGCATACTTGTTATCATAGTATTCTGTCCAACCGGATGACGTTTTATAATAATAATTGGTTATGAATATATCAAACCATCCGGCTGCCTGGTAATGAATTGAACCATTAATAGTAAGCAACCTGTCCGGCAAATAAGAATAAGGATTGCTGTAATATGTAAAAGTTGATCCGTAAAGTGTCCATCCCCATCTTTTACTTTCACCTTCTTTGGAAGGGAACCTGTAGGCCCCTCTTGCCTCAATTGATATTTTGGATAAAGAAATCTTTGCAGCCCCTGAAAAAAAGTACTGGGAGACACCGCTGCCATTATTATTGTTAAATTGATAATTAACGGTGTAATTGTTTGGCGATTTGTAATCAGTTATTATATGGGTTGGCTGTGATGGTTCATGTTCTGCTGCCGGAAGTATTATCCCACCTTTCAGGCTGATATCCCACGACTTATATTCTATCGGAACCCTTAATGCTGCTCCAAGTGAGATATCACCAAATCCCCTGTATTCATTCAGGGTATTTGCAGTAATTGTACCTGAACCACTTATAGTGCTGCTTGTTTCAGATCTTATTCCGTTGCGCAAGAAATAGGAATCGGCACCGATTTCAATGAAATCAGTTATTCCGTATTTTACCTCAAGAAGATAGGTATGTACTACGGATGCAGCACCATCTTCTTTCAGACTAATTTTATCGCCATGTTCATCATAAGATTTGGTTCTTACTCCAAACCTGTATGCTGCATTTGCCTGAAATTGCCCTTTGTAAAGTGTAAGAGGACGCTGATTGTAAGGCATTGTCAGGAGGGTGAATTTATCTCTTGCCTGCTTCTCCTGTTGTGCATTTATTGTGGCACCCGGCATAAGTACGGAAAAGAAGATGACAGTCCAAATGAGTACCTGTTTCATTTTCTGTCTGTTTAATTAATTGGTAATGAATATCTTGACAGCCCCTTACTGTAAAGCCCAAACCAAACATTCCCATCTTTGTCACCGGTTGATGTAAGAACATCATCTTCAGGGAAACCATTGTATTTCTTATAGGCATATGGCACAACATTATCAAATTTTATCAATCCTGATGTATATGTTGCGAACCATATATTTCCGGCAGCATCTTCACAGATATCATTGATCTCGACTATCCTGTCATTAAACAGGGCTAACTGGTGAATACCCTGACTGTCTATCCATGAAACAGTTTTGCCGAAGTAGGTCCCTATCCATAACCTGTTTCTGCTGTCAGAATAAAGAGCCGTTACTACATCGTCAGGAAGACCTTCCGCTATGCCCATAACAGAGAACCTGCTTCCATCCCACTTCAGGAGGCCATTCTCAGTGGCTACCCAGACATTGCCTTTTGAATCCGATTCGATATCGTTTACATCTTTAAATGCCTCGTAGAAGACCTGGCCAATTTCTGCCCCGTCAAAAATCAGGAATCCCTGGCCATAGGTCCCTGCCCATATTAAACCATCCTTATCAGTTTCAAAGCAGGTAAAATAAAGAGTTTTAGTCTGATCGCGAAAAGAGCTCCAGGTATTTGAGGAGGATAGTATTGAAACACCGTTGGTGGTGCCAAGCAGGATATTTCCATCAGCATCCTCACCTATACAAGTGACATTATTGCTGAGAATAGCGCTGTTTGAAGTTCTGTAATATGTCCAGGAACCATTTGCAAATTTTGCAACCCCCTGACCCGAAACAGCAAACCACATATTGTCTTTGCTGTCACAGAAGGTGCCTCTTACCTGGTTGCCGGGAAGTCCGGTCGCAGTGTTAAAAAGTGTCCATTTATCAGTTGCTGACGAATCCTTGAGATTATCTGGTATTTTCTCACAGGAAAATGTGAAAAACATTAATATTGGTATTATTAGAATCCAGATGACTTTTCTAATAATTTGATATCGTATCATACTTCAATTATTTCACATTAGCCTGACAGAAACAATATGCAAATACACAAGGGCAGGCATAACACGTATTTCCCTGACATGAGCATGATTTATTCTGACAGGTACATGAATTGTGAGAAAGACAAGGAAGCGAATCTGAAGCACAATATGAATCACCCATGCAGGGTCGGTCAGATTGGCAGGTACAGGTATCAGCCTGACAAATACATGAGTCATACTTCTTAACTGTTTTGAAAGTGTATGTGAAGTCATCACCTCCGGTTCCATCACTATTTCCATCAAGAAATTTCCCGTTAATATCTTTGATAGTTCCTTTCACAGTTACAGTATAGTTTGTGTCATCAAGAAGTACAAGTCTGCTGGATGTCCCCGGTTTAAAAAGTGCAATTGATGATTTAAAACTGGCATTATTCTTCGAAAGATCGAAAAAATGTATATCAAAACCACCTGAAGGCTGTGGGGTAACTGTAACAGCTCCTGTCAGAGAGGAAGAATCGAGCAATTTATCAAAATCAATTCTTATTTCAATTCCGGCTGATTCATTGATGAATGTGCTGTTTTTTACAGGAACAGTGTTAACAATCCTGGGTGATAGAGCGGCTGTCGCATCTGTATTGCAAGCGCAAGGATTATTACCTGCTGGAGGTGTGTAGGTAGGACAATCCTCTTCATCCGTGACAATATACTTTATTTCTGGTTCACAACTGGAGAATAGTATTGCCGGTAAACCAACTGCTATTCCTGCTTTAAGCAGCTTTTCAAGAAATTCTCTTCTGTTTTTCAGATTTTCATTTCCTAAAAGACCAACTCTTTCATTTGGCTGTAAATGTGTAAGATCAACTGCAGAAAGGATCCTGGGTTTAGTTTTTCTGTTGTCTTTCATGGTCTCATATAATTACAAATGATTTAATTTGATTTAATTACAGTTTTGTTCATTGAGTATCCGATCTGGTTATTCATTGTTTTGATCAGAGTATCTTTGATCAAAGCTTTGTTTATTTTGCATCTGTACAGGTTTCTTTCTTTTGTAACCCTGGTGAAATCCGGAGTTTTTGCTATGCAGTCACCACTGCAATGCCATTTTGCAAAACAATCTTTGCATGATTCCAAATTCTGGACCTGACAATGTGCCAACCTGTGATATTTATCTTTGTCGTAATCGAATTTGTTCTTTTCAGGATTAAATTTCCCATAAATAAAAAAATCTGCACGCGGTTCGTGTCTTGAAGATACTTCAAGACATGCAGTTACGTCTCCCCAAGGTGTTATAAAAAAGTTTGATCCCTGTGCTCCACAGAATCTGGATTGCAGATATGAAATCCTATTGCCAGAATATTGAATAGGTGTATTTGTTTTAGCTCCCAGAATTGTTGCTTCCTTCATTTCACTGATAAATTGATCCTCATCGGGAGGAAGGCACCCTGATGTTTCACACCTTCCGCAAACAAACAGAGGTTCGATACAAATAACTGGAGGATGAAATCTGTTAATTATAAATTGCAGGATATCACACAGTCTTCCATTAGAAAATTCAGTTGCAGTAATCCTGATCCCGTATGTCTTTTTAAATTGATTAAACAGGTCAATGGTAGAAGCAACTTTATCAAAAGACTCTTTACCATTCTGAAAAGGCCTCTGTTTATTTTGTATGTCAGGAGGTCCGTCAATCGAAAAAATGATGTTTTGTATATTTTCTATTATCCATATGGCCTTCTTCTTTGACATAACACCATTTGTGCAAATGTTTGTCTTAAGGTACAGGTTCTCGGATGCGCAACATTCCTTTGCATAGTAAAAACTTTCAGTCAGTACTTTCCAGTTAATTGTGGGTTCACCCCCACCATGATATCCAAGATCAATAAAACCTCTGTTCTGCTTTTTTGCATTTTCTATTATTGTATCGATTGCAGCTTTGGCCACCCGGATTGACATCAATTTCCCGTGTTCCTTGGCAGCTTTATAGCAATATAGGCAACTTAACATACACTTCTCAGTTAGCAGAAGCATCGTATTGTTTGATGTTGGTGCAGCATCAAATGGCACATATGGTTGAGCTTCTTTTTTCCTGTTTATGACATTTAAGCTCACCAGGTCCTTCAAGAACTTTTTAGTGGTCTGATCATTACCACTATACGGCTTCTCCTTTATTGAATTAAGGATATTTGCAGCATCTCTGTTTATCTCAAATATAAGTGACTGCAGCGGGAAATATGCAATAAAAGTATTTGCCCCCTTTTCCTCATAGGGAAGTACAAAGCAATCTGCATTAAGCGTGAAGGTCTCTTTCATAAAGATAGTAAGAAATGTCAATTATTCCTGAATGTTCTGAATATGCTTTGCCCCCCAGGAAGAGATTTTAGTTCGATTATCTCCGGCAATGATGTTTTTTTGTAATCTTTCTGATCTATATATAAATAGTCAGATTTTATTTTTGCATTGGAAATATAAAATCCGATACCATCATACGCTATTGCAGAATAAGTATGGCTATAAACCTGTACATCATTAATGAAGAAATAATACTTGCTGTTTGCTTTCTTTATTGATAATTTAATAGTGTCTGTACCTGTAAAGGAAGTATTATCTTTCCAAATGGTATAGCTACCTGCATAACTTCCAATTTGGTATTTATATGAGTATGTAATCGATGGTATAGCAGACAATACGCTTTTTCTGGCTATGAAAAAGCTGAAATGAGCATTATCTGTATTCCATATTAATCCACCGTCCATTGAGGTGCCAGGTCCAACAAGTCCAAAAGATTCAATGACTAATTTGGTATTTATTTCAAAGTCTTTGGCTTCTACCGCTTTAAAATCGGGAAAATTATTGTATACCTCCCATAAGTAACCGCTCTGATTATATGCCAAAATATATTTTCCATCTGATAAACTTGCATTACCAAATTCCTCTGTACCAACATACCATTCATTTGAATTATTCGAAAAGTCTTCATGAAATGAGTAAAGGGCTTTTTTTGTTGTAAAAGTATTCTGACTACCATAACCAATTCCAAATTCAGAAATTGCATAAGCCCTTGCGTAATAAGTTTTATTTGGAACCATGTTAACAAGCTGGCTGGAAAAGGAACCTGTTCCCCAGCCATCGAAAGTCCTGTTTTTTGTGATTGTCGGGTTGGCAACGGTGTCATAACATATGCCCTTGGCTATCACAGGCTTGTCACCTTCAGCGGTCACATTTCCACCACAGCTTGCTGTTGTGGCTTTAATGTTATCGACAGTGTTTGTAGAAACAGTTGGTACGACAGCAGCAGTAGTGGAAAATGATATTTCATTACCGTATATGTACTTCTTGTTATCCTTAATAAATGCTCTCAAATAATAAGTTTTCGAAGGCTTCAGTCCTGTAATGGTACCTCCGAAAGTACCAAGCTGCACTGTTCCTGAAGCAAGGATCTTTTGTTTGTAAACAGTGGGAGCGGATAATGTATCAAGACAGAATCCGTATTCATCATGTGCAGCTGATGTAAGGGAATCAATCGACCCCTCTACCTTTATTGTCGTTGATGTTGCATTGTAAGCACGGATTGTGCTGACTTTTGAGTAGACAATTACAAACTCCTCTTTTCTGCAGGTGGTAGTTAGCCAGATGGTCAGGGAAACAATGAATATGCCTGAAAGAACAGTGAATGACTTTCTCATAATTCCGAGTATTATTTGTTCTGTTAAGAAAATAACAAATCCTTATAAAGAACCTGTAGAATTACTTTCTATAACAAATTTAGACTAATACTAAATAAAAGTCAAGTTTTTTTTGGTAATTAATATATTGCTTAACAAGCAGATACACAGAAACATATGTTTGGATGGTGAAAAAAGGGAGTTCCGGACAGTAAATAAAATGAAATTGTGTTAACAAATTAACACAACATGTTTCTGAATGGATAATTTGATTAATCTCTACCTGAATATTTTTTTACCTCCCATACATTTGTTTTGCAGAAGGTACCATTAAAACATTTAGCTCAGGATCAGGCATGTCAGGATCAAGTGGAAAAACAGGCCTTATAACACGTTTATAGGGAAGACTTTTAAAATCCTGATCAACGCCTCCCCGTGTCTGAGCCATGACCCAATCAGCCTTAATATCATACCATTGACTCACAAGGTAACCCTGCTTCACCATTATAATATCCATTTTTTTTGGATCAACTCCTGTACCTGCCAGGTTTGGTGTGGGAGAAGATGTTCCTACAACTACATAAATGCTTCCCGTTTTTATAATGGCAATGTCAGGGCTTTTTCGGTTCTGGGGTGATTTGCTATCTGATGACAGACCCTGTTCCTGGGCAGGACTGACATATATTACTGTACCCGATAAACGAACAGGACCTTCATATGAATTATCTGTCATAGCCCCTACAAAAGCCTCTGCCATGCCACCAATACCTACTTTTCGTGCTGCTTCCACCATTTCGCTTCCCGGTATAGAGCAATAAAGCAAGGTTTTTCCTTTTGGAGTCTTAAATTCCGGTCGCTTTAATACCCTGGCTAAAGTCCAGGTTACCTCACCTGAACCGCCACCACCGGGATTATCACCCATATCGCTGATTAAGAAAGGTTTCTTATTGCTGGTTACAGCCAGATCAATGCATTTTTCCAGTGGATATCCTGGTGCTTCTAAACTGAATTGCCGGCGCACATCCCAGAACTTTTGGGCTAGTTTTTTTGCACCGTTCTCAACCTGATCTTTATCATCCCCAATAACCATAACCACGCCCTGGTTACGTCTCTCGTCCCCCCATACATAGCCGATCCATATACCAGCATCCAAAACACCGGGCATAGACTCGACTTCAGGAACCATTGCGTAGAGCGATCTGGCAGGTTCAATCCGGGTACTTGTCCATTCTCCTGAGAGAAGTACAGGAACTGCCACCCAGGCTTTGTAAACCGGCCGTCCCTTTCCGGAAGAGAGTCGCTCAAGCAGATTAACCACACCACGGCGATGTGATTCAACAGCATCATCGTGCGGAGCTTTGCGGTATGTGGTAATAAGGTCAGAGTAGAGAGCAACACGCCAGGAGACGTTTCCGTGGAGGTCCATAGTTGTTGTGACAAGGGCGTCGTTACCGATAACAGTCCTCACTCTCTCCATAAACTCTCCTTCCGGATCATCAAGGCCATCAACATTACACGCCCCATGATTGTAAAACCAGAAAGCATCATAAGGCATGTTACTCTTTATAATTTCAAGTGCACTATTAACAAAAGCTTCAAATGATTCCCGTGTTACCGGTCCTCGCCCGCTACCTCCTCCTATTAATGAAGGAAGCCAGATTGCTGACTGACCAATTATGGAATCCTTACTCAAATAAGCAGGCAAAGAAGGCGTCCTCCCTATCATAGCTTGCCGATTGGGCATAAAGACACTATTTTCAATCTGTATACCGGCAATTCCTATCCGGGGTTTCTTTAGCTGCGCAGTGGCATTATTTATATACAATGCTGACAACAGACAGAAATTCAGGAGTAATAATTTAGTCTTCATTTGTATTTGCTTTTTCGTTCTTAAAAATATACCTGAGAAACTGAACCATAAGTGCCTGAAATCAGGATATTTTAATTCTGATCAGGTCGGGAAAATGAAAACATTTTATTTGTATTCCAGTAATGCAGTAGCAATACAATCCGAATCTGAAATGAACCTTATCCACCTTGCACTGAAGCTTTTCGGGAACTCATATTCAAATTTCTTACCGGGACCGATACTTACTTTTCTGAATTCCATCCATGTTCCATTACCTGTGGGGTCAGCTTCTATTGTAAAACTGATATCCTTTGCCTCATTGTGCGATAACATAAGATTCTTTTTGTCGTAGAAACCTATAAGGTATGGATCAGATGGTGTGCCTGCTTTAACTGCCGAATTTTTCCAGGGACCGCCATGACCGGTTGTTTTGCCAAGCTTCCATAAATCATCAATAACACCGGCCCAGACTGATGCTTTTTTATCTTCCGATACAATAATGTGATCATTTTTTTCTGATAGTTTCGGATCAATCCCTGTCATTATCAGCATCCCGCGGTATGAAGCGTAATCATTGATCCTGAAATTATGTGAGGCTATAGGTCTGATTTTTGCAAATCCGTCAGCATTTTCAGCAGGCAGTTCATAAAAGGTTCCCATGCAGTTGAACAGATCCCTTTCTGTTGCCACCTCCCTGCAGATACGCAGAAAACCTGATCCGGTAAGAGACGCAAATTCATTATTGCCCAGAGGCAATCGCCACCTTCTGTTATTGTCGTCGATAACCAGTACAGATGATTCGTCTATGGTTACAACAATTTCAGGAATAGCAAAACGTTCCCTTATAAAAGCTGCCATTGTTTCATCATCTTTTCCTGTCAGGTTCATAAGCGAATCAAGCTCATAGTATCCGTTCTCTTTCACTTCACTGCCATTGTATTCCCGTGAGAGGATGCCAAGAGTACGACGATTATTACCCAGTCCATAAATCAAACCTCCGATGGTCACAGATTCAGACGCTGGTGACAGACCTGAAAAAATCTTGTCAGAGACGGATAACCTAGTGTCATTAACCGAATATGAAAAATGAACTGTCGCTTTTGTATCATTATCTGCTACAACTCTTATCCATTCACCCTTATCTGCTGTTGAGAATTCTGACATAACAGATTTCCCGGGATCAACTGTTATGTTCTTTAATTCAGTCCATTTCCCATTTCCTTCTTCGTCTGTTTCCAGCCTGAATTTTACTTTTCTTCTGCCCTCATTTAATATCCAGACACATCTTTCGGGCCAGCCGGTAAAGAGGAATGCCTCCGAAGGTTCTCCCGCCTTAACGTTTTCATTTAACCATACTGCTCCTTCAGCTGTTACAGGTCCAAGACTATCAGGTAGCTGTGGAGATGTAAACCATGTATTGGAATTTGATTGCCCGGGACCCTCTATGTTACCCTTTGCTTTTCTCTTATTCAGGAACTCCTTCTGAGCAGAATCGTCGCATCCGAACACCAGTTTCCCATTCCATATTGTGAAGTCACCAATAACTTTCAGATAAGCTGACCTTGGCCTGATACCCTTGCTGTTACCTGATGTGAATGTGGAAGGAAATTTCCAGAACATCCCATGCATAGTCATCAGGTAGTCAGGATTTTCCGGAGATCCAATATCTCTAATCCTTGGCCATTCGGTATTCCATCCATGAGCTCCGTCATAGCTGTGGCTGGCCTTGGGAA
>CALMJY010000242.1 GCA_937864815.1 uncultured Bacteroidota bacterium | reverse complement strand
GAGTGGTTTCGGGCGGCTTTGCCTGTTTTTATCATGGCGGAACTTATTACGAGGACTACCCGGGAGAAAAAGCGGCCCGCATTGAGCCCTACCTTAAAAGCTATCTGTTACAGATTAACCGGTAAGAGTTATGAATAGCACCCATGAAAAAAAGATAGTGATTTTCGGCGCCGGTAAAATAGGCCGGTCATTCATCGGTCAGGTTTTTTACAGGTCGGGCTATTCAGTGGTTTTTATCGATATTGATAAAAAGCTTGTTGATATGCTCAACAAGCAGCAATCGTACCGGGTAGTGATTAAAAGCAATGAAGGCGATCACGTGATTGAAATAAACAATGTTAGCGCCTTCCATCTTGATGAGAAATTAATAATAACCGATACGCTTTCCAATGTTTCAATTGCGGCACTTTCGGTTGGTCAGTATGGTCTACCGGCGGCCATTCCACTGGTGGCTGAATCGCTTCTCAGAAGGAAACAGGTTTATGGCGATTGGCCGCTTGATATAATTATTGCCGAGAACATGCGGAACGCGGATAAGTATATCGGTGACGAGCTGTTAAGACTCCTGCCTGCCGGTTTCAACCTTGCCAGCCGGGTTGGATTGATTGAGACCAGCATCGGGAAAATGGTTCCGATAATGTCGAAAAAGGACCTGGAAGACGATCCCCTGCAGGTCTATGCCGAGCCATACAATGACCTTATTGTTGCCAGGAACGGCTTCAGAAATCCAATTCCGGATGTGAGTTTCCTGGCTCCAAAAGAGAATATCAAGGCATGGGTTGACCGCAAGCTCTTTATCCACAACCTCGGGCATTCCTCGGCAGCCTATCTGGGGTATCAAAAGAATCCTGACTGGAAGTACCTGTACGAAGCGCTTGCCGATAACGAAATTTACAGCTTAACCCGCAATATCATGCTGCAGTCGGCTGATGTGCTCAGGGCAGCCTGTCCAGGTGAATTTACACCGGGACAACTCAAGGCCCATATAGACGACTTGCTGGCGAGGTTTCAGAATAAAGCCCTTGGAGATACCATATTCCGCGTGGGTTGTGATCTATACCGGAAATTATCACCCGATGACAGGCTGGTTGCTCCAATCCTGAGTGCTATCCATCATAAATTGCCGTTTAACCTGATACTGCAGGCCTTAACTGCAGCAGTATGGTTCAGGGCAAAAGACGAAAACGGCAATTTCCTGGAAAAAGACGTTGAATTCTTTAAAGAAGCAGAGAAGGGAGAAGACTATATACTTGAGCATGTATGCAAGATCAGGCCTGAACCGGAACTCAAGCTTCGGAAAGATGAACAAAACCAAACCAAACAAAATATATTCTCATGAGAAAACTGCATGTGAAAGATTTATCACAGAATCTCTAAAATTATTTTTCTGAGGGCGGTTTCAGCATCCGGGTTTTTCATTTAGCGGAAGATCCTGAAAATATAAACCGCCTCAGGGTTTAAAGTGCTCTCGACCACAACGGTAGATTGATGAAACCGTTGATTATTAGAAGGAAATTATGCCGGGCGAAAAGAAAAAAATTGTTATTTCTCTGAAACAGGAGATATAAAAACAAGTGAAATACCAGGCTAAATATTTGAAATACAGTAAGAAAATTCTGTACTTGTGCATATTTAATATATGATTTTAAAATTGCACAGAAATGTACTATAACCTTATAGCTGAACAACTTACGAGCGATTATACACAACAGTTGCGATTAGTTGGAATAATGGGTCCAAGACAATCGGGCAAATCAACTATGATAAGGAACCTTTTACAGAAAAAATACAAATATCTTACTTTCTACGATCTCAGTGTTCGCGATCATTTTTTTACAAAACCACAGGACTTTTTACAACAATACAACCGTCACAATATCTTCGATGAAGTGCAGCAAGTTCCGGACATATTGTGTCCTGTCTTTCAATTCTGGCAGAGATATTAGAATATTAAAGATAGGTTATTGAAGAAAATTAACTATATTTGAATAATTTAATGTAAATATATCATGATATAATTACAAAATATGTTATGTATATCCGCAAATTATCTTTGGATGATGAAAATAATGACAGTATCTTTTTATGGGGGGCACGCCAGGTAGGTAAAACAACTTTGCTTGAGCAAACCTTTCCGCTGGCCAGATACTATGACTTATTGAAGGCAAAAGAATTTGAGAGGTTTCTTCGAAGGCCTGCATTGCTGGGCGAGGAACTGGAATCGATTAAAGAGGGTGGTCTGGTGATTATTGATGAGATACAAAAGGTACCTCAGCTTCTCGATGAGATACATGCGTTGATTCATAAAAGGAAAATTCGTTTTATTCTGAGTGGATCGAGCCCCCGCAAATTAATCAGAAGTGGAGCTAATTTATTAGGCGGCAGGGCCTTGAGGAGAGTATTATATCCATTGGTAAGTTCCGAAATTCCGGATTTTAATCTGGTTAGAGCAGTAAATAACGGCATGATTCCCAGACATTATATTATAAACAATCCATGGGAACGATTCCGGGCATATATTGGAGTGTATCTGAATGAGGAAATCAGGGAAGAAGCTTTGGTCAGAAATTTGAAATCTTTTTCCCGCTTTCTGGAGGTTGCTGCAATGAGTAACGGTGAAATGATTGTATATAAAAACATTGCACAGGATTGCGGCATTGATCACCGGACAGTTAAAGAATATTTTGAAATACTGAAAGATACTTTAACCGGGTACCTAATACCAGGCTTTACTGCAACTATGAAACGCAGAGCAATTCTGGCTCCCAAATTCTATTTTTTTGATGTTGGTATTGCCAATTATCTGTTAAATCGTAAAAACATGCTGCCCGGAACTGAAATCTTTGGTCATTCATTCGAGCATTTAATTATTCAGGAATTGATTGCCTATTTAGGTTACACCCAGTCAATTGAAAATATAACTTACTGGAGAACAAGCTCAGGATATGAGGTGGATGCGATTATCGGTAATGGACGTATAGCTATTGAAATTAAATCAACAGACGAAGTAAAATCACGTCATCTGAAGGGATTAAAGGCATTTACAGAAGATTTTCCTCAGGCCAGAGCAATAGTTGTGTCAATGGACAACAATAAAAGAACCATGAATGGGGTGGAAATAATTCCGGCAGAACAGTTTTTGAGGGCGCTATGGAACTCAGAGATTATTTAATTACCATCATAATATAGCCCCAATGGATTGAATTTAAGATTTCCTATTGGGATAATTACTCTGGACCGGCTTTATTCACCTGTCACACCAGCTGAATTTCGGTACTCTTTCGGAGTTGTTTTTGTCACTTCCTGAAAAGAAGCATTGAACCGGCTTAATGAACTAAAGCCCGAAACATATGCAATCTCAATTACTTTCTTGTTTGAAGTCAGCAACATACGCTGGGCATGAATAATCCGCTGTTCGGTAAGAAAATCCTTAAGGGTCTGGCCAAAACTCTTCTTAAATAGCCGGTTGGCATAATCGGGGTGCAAACCAACTGAACGGGCAATTTCAGTCACACTGATTTTTTCCTGATAATTGGAGGCAATAAAAACTGCCATTTTTTCCCCCAGGGTCAATTCCTCCTGGCTGTTGCCAAAATAAGCACCTTCGGGTTTCTCTGAAATAGTATGTGCTATCCTGTAAATTCGTGCATATAGCTCGAATATGGCGACTTTATCCGATTCGCTCTCATTCTTTCCAAGGTCGTTAAACCATCTTTCAAAATTGGCAGCTTCTGTTGACCGAGTATTCTCATTAAATAAGATTACCTGTCCTGCCAGAATACTGCTGACAAAGGTAGCAGGCCATTCAAACTGCATGAATCTTTTATAAGGAATGGTCAGTGTATAGTAAAGACAGTTTTCTTCGGTCTCAATAATCTGGTGCGGGAAAAGCGCCCAGAAAATGGCGATGGTATTACTGTCAATCCGCACTTTCTTATCCTTTATTAAATATGCGAAAGAGCCATCTACAACGTAATTAAGTTCAATTTCATTGTGCCTGTCCGATTTAGGCATCAACTCACCCTTCCACTTTTCGCAGGTCAGCCCGTATGGCAATAGTTCAGGCCTTCTCGAATCGTAGGTTTGCAGAATGTCGGAAAATGGCATATATCAATTAGTTTCCAGGTTGTTTTTATTTACAATACGACATAAATTTACTAACTATTTTCATTTTACCTAATGAATAAACCAACAGAAATGAATCACGATAAAAATATTGACCTGCCTTACATTGCTTTGAAAGTCAGGAAGAGAATCCTGAAAATCATTTACCAGGCAAAAGGCGGTCACACCGGAGGCTCACTTTCGTCGGTAGATATACTCACCAGCCTCTATTTTGGTGTTTTAAATATTGACCCGGCCAATCCAGGCAAAACAGACCGCGACCGCTTCATTATGAGCAAGGGTCATTCAGCTGAAAGTTTGTATTGTATCCTTGCCGAAGCTGGTTTTATTGATGATGCACTGCTTGATACCTATGGCAAGTTTAACTCCAGATTAGCAGGGCATCCCACAAATAAAATTCCGGGAATAGAATTGAACAGCGGGGCACTGGGGCACGGCCTCCCGGTTGGTGTTGGAATGGCCCTGGCTGCCCGCATGAATAAAAGCAAAAGCAGGGTTTTTGTGTTAATGGGCGACGGAGAGCAGGGCGAAGGTTCAATTTATGAAGCAGCTATGGCTGCAAACCATTATAAACTCGACAACCTCATTGCCATCATTGACAGGAATCATCTTCAAATCAGCGGAAACACTGAAGAGGTGATGTCGCTCGAATCAATCCGTTCCCGCTGGGAAGCTTTCGGATGGCATGTCATCGAATGCGACGGGCACAACTTCAACGAGCTTAACCATACTTTTCAATCCATTCCGGTTGTTCCCGGGAAGCCTCACCTGGTAATCGCCCGCACAATCAAAGGGAAAGGGGTTTCATTCATGGAAAACCAGGCAAAGTGGCATCATGGTGTTCCGACAAAAGAGCAATTGGAAATTGCCCTGAGTGAGTTAGATGAAAGTATTAATCTCATAAAGTCAACATAAATTATGAGTCCAATTCCATGCCGTCAGGCATTCACAGATACGCTCACCGAACTCGCGAAATCCGATAAAGATATTGTAGTTGTTACGTCCGATGCCCGCGGGTCGGTAACATTAACCGGCTTTGCACAGGAATTGCCTGATCAATTTGTCGAAGTGGGTATTGCCGAACAAAATGCCATTGGTATTTCGGCAGGTTTGGCATCGTGTGGAAAAAAGACCTTTGTCGGCGGGCCTGCCTGTTTTTATTCCACCCGAAGCCTTGAACAGGTTAAAGTTGATGTCGCATACTCACAGAATCCTGTCAAAATAATAGGAGTTAGCGGAGGGGTTAGCTATGGTGCTTTGGGCAGTACACACCATAGTCTGCACGATATTGCCGTTATGCGCACTTTCCCGGGATTACACATTGTTCTGCCATGTGATGTAGCCCAGACCGTTGCTCTCACCCGTCAACTGGTTAATTACCCATATCCTGTTTATGTGAGGATGGGACGTGGCGCTGTGCCGGATGTTTACAAAACCAGCGATCCGTTCTTCGTGATCGGAAAGTCAATTACACTTCATGATGGTAACGACCTCACCATAATCGGGACAGGAGAAACCGTATTTCATTGCCTCGAAGCTGCAACAGAGCTTGAAAAATACGGGGTAGCTGCGCGTGTTATCGATATGCATACGCTGAAACCGCTGGATGTTGAAGCCATAAAAAAAGCTGTAGCTGAAACACGGAGTATCATCACAGTAGAAGAACACAGCATCTTTGGCGGACTTGGAGCAGCAGTTGCAGAAATAATTGTGCAGTACAGACCTGTTCCAATGAAAATTATCGGTATACCCGACGAAAATGCCATCAACGGCAGTCCGGTTGAGATCTTCAATCATTATGGACTAACAAAAGAAAACATTGTAAATGAAGCATTAAAGTTGACAGAACTAACAAATATTAATAAATGATAATTATGAAGCATATCGTCATTTTCGCATTCCTGATGCTTTCATTTCTTGCATCTGCCCAGCAGCAAGTGGAGAAATGGAAAGTAATTGAAGTAATACTTAACGGTCCAAACAACGGAAATCCGTTTGTTGAAAATAACATTTCGGCTGTTTTCACTACGGCAGGTCATTCTGATACCATCGCCGGTTTTTATGATGGAAATGGTAAGTATAAAGTCCGGTTTTCGCCCGCCATTGAAGGTAAATGGACCTATCAAACCATCAGCAATGTGAAAGCGCTGAATGGTAAAAAGGGAGCATTTGTTTGCACCCCGGCTTTAAAAGAAAATCACGGACCTGTAGTGGTTAAGGACACTTTTCATTTTGCCTACGCCGACGGAAAACCTCATTTTTCATTCGGAACAACATGTTATGCATGGGTACACCAGGGCGACAGCCTGGCAAACCTTACCCTGAAAACTTTATCGAATGGCTATTTTAACAAAATGCGGATGTGCATTTTTCCTAAAGATTATGACTGGAACAAAAACGAACCTGAATTATATCCTTTCGAAGGAAAGCCTCTTAAAGATTGGGACTATACCAGATTCAACCCTGCTTATTTCCGGAATATTGAAAAGCGGATACAACAACTTGATTCTATGGGCATTGAAGCCGACCTGATTGTTTTTCATCCTTACGACCGCTGGGGGTTTAAGGATATGGGAATGGCTGTCAATGAATTTTACATTAAATACATTATTGCCCGGTTTGCTGCCTTTAAAAATGTATGGTGGAGCATGGCCAACGAATATGATTTCATGAATTCTCTGAAAACTGAGGATTGGGATAAAATAATACGCCTTTTTGCTGAGAATGATCCATATAACAGGTTACGTGGAATTCATAACGGTGCCAAATGGTATGATCACACCAATCCCTTGCTTACCCATGCCAGCATTCAAAATGAAGATACATATAAAGCAAAAGAATTACGCAAAAAGTATAAAAAACCGGTTGTTTACGACGAATGTCGCTACGAAGGAAATGTACCCTGGTCATGGGGCAATTTAACACCTCAGGAGATGATTAATAAATTTTGGCGTGGTATTACCAATGGCGGTTTTGCAGGTCATGGCGAGACGTATGTTATGGAAGATCCTGTGAAATGGCCAAGCGAGTCGGATGATATTTTATGGTGGTCAAAAGGTGGCGTATTACGAGGACAGAGTGCCGAGAGGATAAAATTTGCAAAAGGCATTGTTGAACAAAGTCCGGGACAGCTAAGTCCATACCCTTTATTCTTTGACTGGGCGCCATTTTCGGCTGTTGCCTATAAGGATGAGTATATTTTAGCCTACTTGAATCTTGATCAACCTAAAAGCGCTTTTATAAATACCTTACCTAAGAATACCAGTTATAAAGCCGATATTATTGATACATGGAACATGACGATTACACCTGTTGAGGGTGAATTAAAAGGAACTGTATTAATTCAGTTACCTCAAAAACCAGGTATAGTTATAAGGTTTATAAAAAGTAATAGTAAGTAATTTCTGTCGGTTCGGAACCTAAAACACTGATGAATGAACAAATACTTTTTATCGATAGACCAAAGCACTTCGGCCACCAAAGCAGTGCTATTCAATACCGGAGCGCGTTTGGTAGCCCGGGCCAATGTTGATCATGGTCAGTATTATCCTCAACCGGGCTGGGTTGAGCACGATCCGGTTGAGATTTATGAAAACACCTTCAAGGCCATTCGATTGGTGTTTGAAGAGTCAGGAATCGTTGCCGGAGATGTACTGGGAATTGCCATCACCAACCAGCGCGAAACGGTGGTGGTATGGGACAAGCATACAGGTAAACCTGTTTACAATGCCGTAGTCTGGCAATGCAATCGCGGGGCTGCCAAATGCGATGAGTTAAAGCAGAGAGGTTTTGAGAGCACCTTCCGTGAAAAGACAGGGCTGGTTATTGACCCTTATTTCTCCGCCACCGGCATTGCCTGGATCCTCGATAATGTATCCGGCGCACGTGAAAAAGCAAGCAGAGGAGACCTGCTTTTCGGGACCATCGATAGTTGGCTGATCTGGAAACTTACCGAAGGGCAGGTTCATGCTACCGACCATTCCAATGCCTGCCGTACTATGCTCTACAACATCAACTCTCTATCATGGGACCTGGAACTACTCCAATTATTGAATATTCCTGAAAAAATGGCTCCTGCAATCAAATATTCCGATGAGATATTTGGCTATACCAGTGCCGGAGGCATTTTTGCAAAACCTGTACCCATTGCCGGAGTTCTGGGCGATTCGCATGGTGCCCTGTTCGGGCAGAACTGCTTCTCTCCGGGGATGGGCAAAGCTACCTACGGAACCGGCTCTTCCATCATGATGAACATTGGCAATAAGCCGTATAAAAGTCCGGGAGGTCTGGTAACATCGGTGGGTTACGCCCTTAAAAATGAGGTTTCCTACGTATTCGAAGGGAATATTCATTGCACCGGGGCTACCATCAAATGGTTGCAGGACGACCTGAAACTGATTGATAATCCCGGAGAGACCGAAACCCTGGCTGAGTCTGTACCCGACACGGGAGGCGTATATTTTGTTCCGGCGTTTACAGGCCTGGGCGCTCCTTACTGGGACAATACAGCACGTGCACTCATTTGCGGTATGACACGCGGAACATCCAGAGCCCATGTTGTGAGGGCAGCATTGGAAGCCATTGCTTACCAGGTTAAGGACCTGATTGAACTGATGACCTCAGGTACAGGTATAAAACTTAAAGAGCTCAGGGTGGACGGCGGTCCGGTAAGAAACAAATTCCTGATGCAGTTCCAGGCCGATATGCTAAACGCAACCATTAACCGCAGCAATATTGAAGAAGCTTCAGCACTGGGGGTTATGCTGGCTTGCGGTCTGGCACTGGGGATTTACAAAAATCCTGAAGAGATTACACAACTGCGGTCAAACAACGATTTTATCAGCGGGAATATGCCCTCAGATAAGGTTACAGCATTATACGATGGATGGAAAGAAGCAGTAAAAAGAGCAAAGAATTAACAATAACAATTTAATAGTAACGAAAATG
This sequence comes from uncultured Bacteroidota bacterium, assembly GCA_937864815.1. GTDB lineage: Bacteria > Bacteroidota > Bacteroidia > Bacteroidales > VadinHA17 > LD21. The sequence goes on along the minus strand of CALMJY010000242.1, from coordinate 19,657 downwards.
GCTTATAAACAAAAACTTACATTCGGTTTAATCGTAGGAACCAGGAATATTTTCAGTTCAAAACTGGCCGATGAAGCACGCGGTGTATTGCTGAAAAAGATGGATAAATTGGGATACGATTATGTCATACTTCCTTCTGCGGAAACCCCGACCGGCAACATCGAAACCGTAAAGGATGCACAGAAATGTGCCAGATTATTTAGCGACAACCGCGACAAAATTGATGGCATCATTGTAGTGCTGCCCAACTTTGGCGACGAGCTTGGCGTGGTTAATACCATAAATATGGCAAAGCTTGATGTTCCGGTACTGGTTCAGGCCTGCGACGACGACAACAATAAGGTGGATGTCTACAGCCGCCGCGATGCTTTCTGCGGAAAAATATCAGTATGTAATAACCTGGTACAATATGGCATTCCATTTACGGATACAACGTTTCACACTTATCCTGTTGAAAGCGAAACATTTGAACAGGATGTAAACTACTTTGCCAGTGTCTGCCGTGTAGTAAACGGATTAAGGAAAGCTCGTATCGGTGCAATTGGTGCACGTCCGGGTGCATTCCAGACAATGCGCGCCAGCGAAAAACTGCTTCAGGCTTCAGGAATCACAGTTGTGCCTGTAGATCTTTCTGAAATATTTGGCGCTGCTGAAAAAATTGACAGCAAGGCAGCTGATCTGATTAAGAAGGTCGGAGAAATAAAAGCTTATGGTAAAATCCCATCCAGAATCAAGGAAGAAAAGATTATCCTTCAGGCAAAGTTTGGTGTGGCCGTTGACGACTGGATTGGCGAGAATGAAATTGATGCAACTGCCGTTCAGTGCTGGGAATCGATACAGAAAAACTATGGCTGCGCCTCATGCCTTACCATGAGTATGCTGGGAGAGAAGTTCCTGCCCAGTGCCTTTGAGGTTGATATTGCCGGCGTTGTTTCGATGTACACTCTTTTACTGGCTTCAGGAAATGTACCTGCATTGCTCGACTGGAACAACAACTTCGGCACCGACCGCAATATGTGTGTTTGCACCCACTGCAGCAACTACCCGAAAAGCTTCATGAAAAATGAAATTGAGATTTCAACACTCGATATTCTGGGTACTGTCCTGGGTCATGAGGATACTTTTGGGGCTATAAAAGGCAAAGTTGCTCCCGGCCCCTTCTCGTTCTTCCGTATCTCAACCAATGATGTTGCCGGAACCATTCAGTCTTATGTCGGCGAGGGTGAATTTACTGCCGATCCATACGGAATGGATGGCGGAATTGCCGTATCGAGGGTTGAGAACCTGCAGAAACTGATGAAATTCATTTGCAGATACGGTTTCGAACACCATGTGGCAATGACCAGGGGTATGGTAGCCGATGCAATAGAAGAAGCAATTGAAAAGTACCTGAACTGGGATATATACAGGCATTCATAGATCTTTAAAATGATGATGAACCTTAATGATCAATTCATTATGAGTTTTGATATCCGGATGGAATTATAACAGTTTGAAATGTATCAGAATAATGTACAAAGTAAAGGAGATACAGAGATGCTTTCACCATCAGACAAGTTTTTAGTTGAGTCACTAAAGCAGGGAGATCAAAGAGCTTTCCGATTCCTGTTTGACAACCATTATGCCTCATTGAGCCGATATGCTATGAATATGGTTCACAGTGCAGAGACGGCTGAAGATATCGTAATGGATGTCTTCACGAAATTATGGGAGACGGGGGCAGGCCTGGAAATTACCTCATCACTTCAGGGATACCTGTACAGAAGTGTCTACAATGCCTGCCTGAACTATATGACCAGGACTCATAAACGGTTTACGGAGCTTAGTGCGGAAACGATTGAGAAGCTCGACAAGGCGGTTAACCCATTGGGAATGCATTCAATTCCTGAATCTTTCACTATGTCGGAGTTGAGCGAGGCAATTGAAAAATGTATTGACAAGCTTCCGGATGAATGTAAAAAGATATTCATGATGAGCAGAGTTGAAGATCTTTCCCATAAAGTGATCGCGGCAAATCTTGGCATATCTGAAAACACAGTAAAGGTCCAGATATACAGGGCCCTCAAAAAGCTTAAGGTAATGCTCGGTGAGTACCTTCCTGTACAAGGTGTGAAATGATCCCAAATAATTTGAAATATGAGAAAAATCATCAGTATCCTGGTTTTCCTATCTGTCTGCATTGTAAGTCTTTCCCAGCCTGCAGCTTTGAGGATAAATGCCGGTTCTGAAAAAGATTTCACTGATCAGGAAGGCAGGCTCTGGAAAGCTGACAGCAATTATGATGGCGGCCAGGTAATTTCAAATCCCGTAAAAATCCGTTCTGTTAATAATCCCTGGCTTTACCGGAAGGCAAGACTGGATGCCAGGTCTTACAGTTTCAGTTTACCTGATGGGAAATATCTGGTGGTACTTCATTTCGTGGAGACCGACAGTTCTGCTACTATCGGTTCCAGAGTATTTGATTTCACTGCAGGTAATACCAATTGGCAGGATTTTGATATTTATAATCTCAGCAGCGGCGCCGGTATACCATATGTTATCAGCTCAGTAACTGAAGTTAAAAACAAAACTCTAAACATCATATTTAAACCCAAAAAGGATAAAACAACAATAAGCGGCATAGAAATAATTCCCTGGAAGCCGGCGGTAATAAAAAGCATCCCCGGGGAATATGTTTTTGAAGATTTTTCAAGATTCAAGGGGAATAACAGCGAATTACAAAAGCTCTGCAACCGATGGGTTATTCACAACGATGTAATCCAGACACTTGAAAAAGATGCTATTGAGAAGGGGAAATACGCAATGCGGTGCGACTATAAGATCAATACCATGGGACCTTATTCAGAGCAGATCTGGTACGATTACAGGATAAATACAGATCTTACAGGATACTCATCCATAGAATTCTGGGTAAAACCCGACGATTCAAATCGGAAGGCAACCGTTACTTTTGTCAACGGGAAAAACGAGCAGGGCAGTATCCAGTTCTACCTGAAAGGGTATGATCCGTTTCCTGTAAGGAGTAGCCTGAAAAACCTTGGAGGTGTATGGTGGCCCTATTACAGCAAAGACAATCCTTCCTTTAACTGCCCGGTTAAAGGGATGAATTTTCATATTCATTTCGATCAGCCTTCAGTGCTTGGTGAAGGGACAATCTATTTCGGACATTTCAGGGCGCTGAAAGAAGATACAGACCCTGTTATGGCACCACCGTCCGCGAAACCTTTTCATGAAGGTAACACAGTGCACATCGAAGACTTCGATAGCTACTCCAAAACAACAGAATTGTGGAGCAATTACGGATGGACATCTCATGGCGGAATGGTAATGTTATCACTGGATACGATGAACAAATGCGATGGTATTAACAGCCTCCGCATGGATTATATGTTCGGTAAAAGAGGTTATTCGGGTTTCGTCATGTTCAAAGAGCTTGATCTGACTCCATGCAATGTTTTCAGACTGTGGATCAAACCGGATAATTCGGGCAATCTTCTGAAACTCTTCTTTGCAATCGGAGGAAGATATGAATTCCATTATCCGCTTTTTGGCACCCAACCTGTAATACTTGAGATCCCATTTAAAAGCTTCCTGGGAAGAGACATCAATTTAAAGCAGAACATAGAAATCGGTTACTGGGTACAAAAAAACGGGAAGAACGATGGAGGAACAGTATATATTGACCAGATAGAGGCTGCCTATAATCCCTCAATTGACCTGTCTCCTACACCATATCCTGAGCCTTATCCCCTTTCCGGGACAGAAATTTCACGTATTGATTGTGGTAGCAGTAAAAGTACAACAGACGGAAATGGGAATATCTGGCTTTCAGACAGGGGATATTACTGGGGAAACCCGAGCTATTTTGCAGGTTCCGATGATTATTCAGGAAGTCCTTTGGCAGAAATACTCCGCAGCGAACGATTTGGCGGAGAAGGTTATGGATTTAAAGTCCCGAACGGAGACTATACAGTGAACCTCTATTTTGCTGAATCATGGGATGGCGCAAAGATACCGGGAAGACGTGTATTTGGACTTGAAGTAAATGGCATGCAACAAAATGAGCTTGATATCTGCGCCGAAGCCGGAGGCTTGTATAAACCATTGGTTAGAAGTGTTAAAGTGCATGTGCAGGATAATCTTATTCAGATTCTTTTACATGCTAAGGCAAACCACCCCAAGATAGACGGAATTGAGATAATACCTGAGGTAAAATAGTTTTAAAATCAATTATTTAAAATATGATAAGCATAGCTAAATTTCAAATATTAATGCTAGTTATAGCAATTCTATTTTCTTGCAGTAATCCAACTAAAGACAGGTTTAAAACTTCTATTAAATTTTTAGTGGAAAAAGGCCAGCGTCCGGATTTTTCGCATGATGGAAAAAAAATACTGTACATTACCAAAGCCGGAGGAGAAGTAGAGGAAATGAATATTGAAAGCGGTGAGAAGAGGAGAATATCAGCATTCAAAAGACCTGATAGTGTCGGTTTTTTCAGAGCTCTCTATCTGGCCAATGGCGACTATCTGTTGACAGGAGGAAAAGACAGACGCGGTTGTGTTTTTTATTTTTTAAAGAAAGAACTGAATCAACCACCTTTTATTATCAACGAACCCATCTGGGAAGGTCCTGCTGTTTCAAGGAAAAATATGCATATTGCCTGGACCCCAAATCATGTAACAATATGGTCAGGAGATATTGTTTGCAATGATAGTGGTTATGCAATTGTAAACAGAAAATTGATTTTAGAATCTGATAAGATTTTTGCAGACGGGCAACAATTTAACGACTGGATAGAACCGCAAAATTTCAGACCTCCTTTAGAATACGAGCTGATATTTTCACAATACGGAAGAGAAGAAATTTTTACATCAGAAGTGTTTGGAATAAACCTGCAAAACGGCAAGATTACCAATTATACCAAAGCCCCAAAACAATATGACGAACCGGAAGGTATATTCCCCAATGGCGAATATACTTTGATAGAATCTGATGAACACAATCCCAAAGGTACCCCTTTTCTTGATGTATACATGGTAAAACTCGATGGTTCAGGTAAAAACAGGCAACGGCTTACTTTCTTTAATACACGCGAGCGGCAAATAGCATCAAATCCTGTAATAAGTGATGATGGCAAATTTATGGCTTTCGACACCGGGGCAGGACTTACTGATACCGACGAAGGCATGAAGATTGGGATTTATTTGATGGACTTACAAAAAGCCGGAATTGTAACTAAATAGTTATTTTTTAAAATCAAATTTAGTAAAATGAATATTTTGAAAATTAGTTTTTATGTTTTAATTGCAATCGTAATGATCGCTTGTAAGCAGGAAAAGCGTCTTTTGGAGTATGATTTAGGAAAAGGGCAAAAACTCAAATTTGCATTTATCCCAAAAGGCACATTCAGAATGGGATCACCACAAGACGAACCGCATCGTTGTCCGGGTTGGTGGAGTCCAAATGAAACTCAGCACGATGTAACCTTAACGAAGAATTATTATATGGGTATCACTGAAGTTACACAAGGTCAATGGTATTCTGTTATGGGTTATTATCCGTTTGATGATAGTTTACATTGCAAAATTTGCTGGAACGATACCTGTATGACTTGGAAAATAGATTCTCCCACTGACAGAGGTACAGACAAACCTATAATGGGTGTGAAACGTGACGAAGCAATAGCTTTTTGTGATTCATTAACAAAACGGTTTAATGTAAAATTCCGATTACCTACCGAAGCAGAATGGGAATACGCTTGCCGAGCCGGTAGTAATTCTATGTTCTGTTTTGGGAATGATACAGCACTATTAAAAGAGTATGCTGTCTATGGAAATTGGTACGGTAAAAATGAAAATGTTGCCACCAAAAAGCCAAATAGCTGGGGTTTATATGATATGCATGGTAGTCTATGGGAATGGGTTTTAGATTATTATGGCGATTTCTCTAATTCTCCCCAGATTGATCCCAAAGGACCAAGTCTACCGGATACAATTTCACCAAAATGGACAAGACTTATGCGCGGTGGTTGTGCTGTCAACGATGCTTTTCAGCAACGTTCGGCTTGCCGTCATAAGATAGAACTTGATTTTTGCAATAGTATGGTCGGTTTCAGAGTATTAATGGAATAAATTTTTTAGAGGATTTCTAATGTGTAAAATTACAGAAATAAATTATGTCGGATTTCCAGGTAAAAGTACGCGCAGGAACAATCAGTAAAAGAGTAAGATTGATGAATTTAATGATTTGATGTCAGTCTGCATAAGCCATCTTTATTAACCACATTATTCCATTCAGTCGGCTTATATTAAGAAATTTGATTTTTCGTTAAATAATCAGTCAAATCCGGTTGAAACTGGTAAGGGCCAGTGGTTTCATCTGTATAAATTTGAAATGGCATAAACAGGTATAACATCAATTTTTTCATACTTTGTGAAATTCTCCAGAGAGGCCCTGATCCCCTTGTTGATCTTCTTCTCATCGATAAAAATAAACAGACTCTGCATACTTCCTTTTGTTCCTGATTTCACCTCAATGGGAATTATTTTTCCATTCCTTTCAATCAGATAATCCACTTCAGCCTGACTGTTCCTCGCTTCACGCTGCCAATAATACAACTCCTGCCTCTGTGAATAAGGAGCAGATTTTACTAATTCAAGTCCAACAGACAATTCTGCCAGTGAACCTTTATTGATGAGGTCAAAATCATCCTTAATGAGAATATCTGAAACCTTAAGCCCTGCGAGGCGCTGAAATATTCCTGAATCTGTGATCAGGTACTTCCTTCTCATTATATTTACTTCAGCTCCCAGAGGAATGCCATTAGCTGATGTATGTGTAACCGGAATAATCAGTCCTGCCATCGATAAAAGTTCAAGCGCATTTTTAACCGGCAGGCGGCTTAATTCATCAGAAGCTCTTTCATAGATAAATTTGCTTCCGTTCTGACAGGCAACAGATCTAAATACTTCCCTGACAGAAGAGGCAGGGAAACGCTTTTTATATTTTACAAAATCATCCTCATAAGTATTAATCAGGTCATCAAGGAGTGTCTGACATGACAAAATATCAGCATTATCTGAAAGATATGCTGAGACTATTTCAGGCATTCCTCCCATAACCAGGAATTTCTTATAATATCCGAGCGCTTTATTATGCACTGCTTCATTTAAAGGATTTTCCGGATCTGCTTTAATAATTGCCTTATGCAGAATGTCTTCACCGGATGCTATTAAAAACTCTTCAAAAGAGAATGGGTAAAGAAACATGGAACTGATGCGTCCAACTCCAAAGGAAGGTAGTTCACTCAGAGCAAATTCAAGTAAGGACCCTGCCGCAATCAGATGTAAACCAGGATTTTTTTCATAAAAAAACCGCAAAGAAGAGATTGCAGGCAGACAACTCTGAATCTCATCAAGAAACAATAGAGTTTGACCAGGAATAATCGGGATACCGTATAATACAGAAATCTGTTCACAAAGTTGGACAGGATCAAGATTCCTTCCCTCAAAAATACGATGAGCATCTTTGTCCTGTTCAAAATTAATTTCAACAAAATATTGGAATTGTTTACTGAAATTCCTGACCAAAGCAGTTTTTCCTACCTGACGGGCTCCGCGAAGTAAAAGAGGTTTTCGGTGGCTTGATGTTCTCCAGACTTGTAAATCCTTTTCCCTCTGTCTTTTATAATATGCCATATAAATAATATTTATTATACAAATATAATTAAATATCGGATATCCAAACCAATAAATGCATCTCCAAGATGATAATACAAATCAATATAATTGCTTTCAATCTTGTTTTCCAGATCATATCTTCCTGGTAGCAAAAGCATTTACTAAACCAGATTTCATGCCCCCTCCTGTTTAGCAAATTGGACTTTAATCAATCAGTGCAGCCAGTGCTGCTCCAACAAGTCCGGACTGAGCTACCTCGGTAAACTCATAGTACCTCTTCCTGTCACCGCTGAGATAGTCATCAAGGTAAGTTTCAAACCGTGATCTGAAATTGTGAAGCTTATAGAATGTAGTTCCCTCGACAGTTATCAGGATTGGTTTCCCCGGAGTCCTTCCTTTTCCGCACTTCAGGATCACGGCTGCCATGCTTCCTGCAACCAGTTTTGCCGCCCTGTCGATAAGTGATTCAATTATATTTCTGCAACTGTTCTGAAGAACTCATTGGCACTGATCTCACCTTCAAGTCCCGGCATCATGTAGTTTACCATATCATTTACCTCCAAACTACCTGATGCTGAAACAGTTACAAGAGCAGCCCTGAAATTGGTGCCGCCGGCATCAATTGCAAGTACAGGCACATCTGTCAGGAAATCATTTTCGGCTTCGATATAGGTGGGGATCATACGGAGGGCTCCTTCCCAGCCCTCAAGCCCGGATACCATATCCTCTGTAAAAGTTTTTACAAGATCATCCAGATCAGTATCGGATGCTCTCAGTTTATGTTTTGCCAGGAAGTCTTCCGTCTTTTTCATTATTCACCGAATCTTTTCTTAGCCTCATCAAGCATTACTGCTGTTGCAGTAGCACCTGAACGTGTAGCTCCGGCTGTTTTCATCTTCAGAAGATCATCGAGTGTTCGAACTCCTCCTGAACACTTGACCTGTACCTTTGGACCGGAGTGCTTTCGCATCAGTTCAATGTCATGTACTGTGGCGCCTTTATAATTGAAATCACTATTAGGCTGCTTAACATATCCGAATCCTGTTGAGGTCTTGACAAAGTCTGCTCCAACTTTGGTGCAGATTTCACAAAGTTTAATCTTATCCTCATCTTTTGTGACATAGTCGGTTTCGAAAATGACCTTAACAATTGCTTTGCTTTTGTGGCATGTCTGTGTTACAGCCTTTATTTCATTTTCGATATAGGCCCAGTCACCGCCAAGTGCTTTGCCGATATTGATCACCATATCTATTTCTGTTGCTCCGTCTTTACAGGCCTGCTCAGTTTCAAACACCTTAACCGGTATTGAGCTGTTACCATGTGGAAATCCTATCACGCATCCTACAAGCACATCAGTTCCTTTCAGAAGCTCAATAGCCTGTTTTACAGCGTAAGGTTTAACACATACGGAAGCAACATTGTATTTCATTGCGACTTCACACTCTCTTTTAAGATCGTTGTCGATCATTACAGGATTCAGGATCGAATGGTCGATCATCTTTGCCAGTTCTTCTACTTTTTTCACTTTGATATAGTTAATTTATTTATCTTATTTAATGATGGGCTTTATAACCTGATTAACCCTGTCAGCCATGCTGCACCGTGAGGTATCCAGTCCTCGTCAGTGAGTGAAAAGGGCCCGTCATTTGCCTTTAACGGTGCCGTGTCGTAAACAAACTGTTTTCCTGTGGAGAAGCCGTTGCATATACTTCCTCTTGTCTGAAACCAGGTCCCGGCCCAGCGTTTCCCCACGCCGCACATCATACTTGCCGGCAGAGCCAATCCAGCAGGTATATCAGTACTGTAAACCACGCAGGCCTGAAGATTTTCATTTGTAATTCCCCCGTTAAGTCCGGCAATCCACTGGAGGTTGCCATATGCAATATCCTTCAGAGCCGGTTCATTGAACATTTCTGACAGCTCAAAGGCAAGGGCGGCTGTATATCCATATATGGTGTTGGTGCCATGGAAAGTACCGCAAAACCAGACAGGTCCTTCGCTTCCAAATATTCCCTGTGGAACAATGAGGAAAGGATTGGTCCTGCATGCAGGAATGAGATAGCCGTATGCAAACTTTCTCAGGGTCTCCTTCCATGCTGCAGCGTCCTTATGGTCACTCCAGACCTTTGTCATCCGGATAAGCGGCACCAGGTAATTCGGATATATCCCTCCGATATCAGCTCCAAACTGGTTATTAACTATGCCATGGATCCACGATTTCTCGCTGTGGGGCAAACTGTCATATTCAAGAAAATGACCCCAGAATCCGCTTTCATTTTTTTCTTCGGTTATCTGCCTGGACATTATTTTCCCTGCGAAGGCAATAGCATCCTCCTTTGAGCCTTCATGCCTGAGCAGAGAAAGCTCGAGTGCAGCCCAGCAGAGAGAAACCAGGTCGCGGGTTTGCCATTCATCATCCGGAATTACTGTCCCTTCAGGAAGTCCGCGCTGGAACAGGCTCAGACCGTAGTTGCCCATTGGTTTTGCCTTTTCCGTCAGCCACCGGTACGTCAGTTCTGCTGTTTTATGGTATAGCTCTTTCTTTTCGCTGAATGAGGCCGAGAGCGTTCTTGATGCTGCAGCAAGGGCAATCACGGCTTTCATGGCATCATTGGGGAGAATATCCCTTTCATGGCCGTGCAAGTCATGCGACATCGCACCTGCCGGATAACCAAGCTCGCCAGCCTTTTTCTGCAGCATAACCAGGTAATCACAACCTACTGTTATCTGTTTACATATCCTCTCCTTCAGCGCATTGTCAATTCTTCCTTCCGGCATTTCGAGCATCTCTGTCAGTGCAACGATCATCGGGCTGTGTGAGCAGCTTTCAACCCAAAGAGTCCCGGCATCCTGCCACCCTACCCCCACTTTTGTGAAATGGACCCTCCTTTCAAGCATATCTGCTGCTGTGAGGTGAACAGTTTTATCCCACAGGATGTTTTTTTCAATTTTCAGTCCGCAGTCCCTCAGAACACATTCCCCGTTACTGACAATCTCAACACTCCATTCTCCACTGCAGGCAGGTGCAGGAAATTCACATACCCACCAGTGGCTTCTCCATATTTCACCCCAGTATCTGCATTGCGACTCCAGGTTTTTCCCATTCCCTGACAGAGGTATCAGCCTGCAATGGGATTTTTCATCCAGCAGGTTTTTCTTTGGCAGGCGGACAATAATCCTGACCGGGTATTCTGATTCATACCCGATCATTGAATACACCAAACCTGCTACCCCATCATCTTTACTGTATCCGGGCACCCGGACAAGTGGGACTTCTTCAGATTCGGAACAGACAGCACTTTTACCTCCTGAACAACCAGTAAGGGCTGTCCCTGCAGTGAAGAGAGCGGAAGCTTTTATAGATGAATCCAGGAATTTACGCCGCGTTATCATAATTTTTATATTACAGGTTTATGGTTTTAATAATTGTTATACCTCGCATCTTACTGGTTAATGGATAAAAGAATACTTACATGGTTTCCCTGGACGGACGAAACTCCATAAGGAGTACCCTGAATTTCTTGAGAGCCCTGTATATCTGCACCTTCACGGTATTCTCAGAAATGCCAAGTCTCGATGCGATCTCCTTATGAGAAATCTCGTCAACTCTGCTCATTAGAAAGATCTTCCTGCATTCCTCCAGAAGCTTTTCCATGCATCTTTCTATTGCCTGGCTCAACTCCGACATACTCAAAGATTCAGGAATTGAATACATCTCCAATGGGTTTACTGCCTTGTCGAGCTTCTCAATAGTTTCCGCACTAAGCTCTGTGAAACGCTTATGAGTCCTGGTCAGATAGTTAAGGCATGCATTGCGGACACTTCTGTAGAGGTATCCCTGCAGTGAAGAAGTAATATCCAGGCCTGCCCCCGTCTCCCATAATTTCGTGAAGACATCCATTACGATATCTTCAGCCGTCTCTGCACTGTGGACCATATTCATAGCATATCGGCTCAATGAGGCATAATGGTTGTCAAACAGAAATCTGAATGCTTTTTGATCACCCTGTTTTATTGACTCAATCAGGTACTTGTCTGACGATGAAAGCATCTTTAAATTTCCTTTACTTTAATAATCAATCACTTTTACTTCTTATCCTAAATAGTTTTTGCCCATATAGATTAAGATTTTAAAGAGTTGTCTATCAGAAATCCGGCTGTCTGATCATCAGTAATAATTGTATTGAGCCATTTACCCCGTATTGCCGCAAGAATAGCCTGATGCTTTTCCCTTCCTCCAGCTACACCGATAATACGCGGTATCTTTTTGATATGATCGTATGTAAGCCCGACAACTCTTTCGTCAATTTCATCAGGTACGGGATTTCCATATTCATCAAATGCTCTCAGGCAAATATTTCCAACTGCTCCTTTCCTAACAAGGCGTTTTATTTCTTCACCCGATATGATAGACGACTCAGTTAAAAGAGAAGCACTTTTATCATATGTACCAATGCCCATAATTGCAAAAGTGGCTTTTTCCGCAAGCTTCAGGGTATCTGATATCTGCAAATTCTCCATCAATGCCTGACGGATCTCTTTGGATTTAACAATACCGGGCGAGTTCAGCGGACGTGCTTTTGCCTTTAAAATACCTGCCATCCTGATAACCAACTCAGTTCCATGAATATCTGAGGCAGGATCACCAAGCCCTCCCAACATTTGGACTATCCTGACATCCGGAAAATTCATCGGCTGAAGCGCATTTATGGAGGCAGAAATAAATCTGCCCCATGTAATACCGATAGTTTCATTTCCCTGCAACCTCGACATCAGGTATTCAGCGGCTGCTTTTCCTAGTTCGGCAATAAGATTGACCTGCGATGTATTCACTACCACGGCTTCTGACAGCCCGTAGGATTCCTCCAGTCTCTTCTCAATCTCGCTGGTCGAGCCTGCCGGTATATTAATTTTTATCTGTACAATTTTGTCAGCAATAGCTTTACTTATCATACGTGAAACCTTGATCCTGGAAATATTGAATTTACCGGCTATTTCCTGCTGGGTGAGTCCTTTCTCATAGTAACAGTGAAGGACCTTTAAAACCAGATTATTGTATTGATACTTCATATAAAGTGTTCATATGATCATAGGTGAACATAAGAACAATTAAATGCAATATTACATTTTTTTTGTAAATGATATCGATCTTCCGGAATTTTTTCATTAGCCATATCAGATCATAGCATCATTTATATAAAATATTAATACTAATGAACATTAAATGAATGAGATAGCATTAAATGGAATTTTTTCAATTAAATAGGACAGGTTGTAATCATACAGGCTGTAAAATGTGTCATTATGACAGAAAGGTTTTTATTTCAATGGTTGGTTAGTAAGATGAGTCATCAATTAAGGTGGCCTATCTTTTTTCAGGATTTCAGTTGGCGACAATACTCAATATTTAAAAAGGTATCAATAATAAAATAGCAAGCCGGGCAAGCAATTGAAAACAAACTATTATACAATCATGTTGCCATGAAGCATACACCGATTTTATTTCTGACCTGTTTAATGGTCTGGCAGTATAGTTATTCCCAGGAAATAAGGAAGCCATTATATTCAGGAACTCCGCCAGGATTCATAAACAATGGTGGGACTGAAAAAGTACGTACGGATGATATTAAGGTCATCACTTATGTTCAGGAACCTGATATTGCAGTTTACCTGCCTTCAAAGAAAATCTCCACCGGACAGGCAGTTATAATCTGCCCGGGAGGAGGTTATTGGGTGCTTGCCTATGATCTGGAAGGTACAGATGTAGCCCGTTACCTAAACTCCATTGGGGTTACAGGAATTGTTCTTAAATACAGGCTCCCGACATACGGTAACTGCGAGGTGCCTCATAAAACACCTCTGATGGACGCCCAGCGGGCGATGAGGCTGGTAAGATTCAACGCAAGGAAATGGAATATAGATCCTGAGAAAATAGGAATCATGGGATTTTCTGCCGGCGGCCATCTGGCATCGACACTGGGAACTCATTTCGACTATGGCAACAAAATGGCTGCAGATTCCCTGGAAAGAATAAGCTGCAGGCCCGATTTTATGATACTTATGTATCCGGTAATTTCATTTATGGATTCGTGTGCCCATGAAGGATCGCGTGAAGCTCTGCTGGGAAAAAATCCTGATCTGCAGCTGGTGAAATACTATTCAAACGAACTGCAGGTTACAAAGGATTCTCCTCCGGCTTTTCTGGTCCACGCCGATAATGACAGGGGTGTTCCGCCTGAAAACAGTCTCCTGATGTATCGCGCCTTGAGGGCCTATGGCGTTCCGGCCGAAATACACATTCTTTCGGAGGGAGAACATGGATTCGGCCTTGCGACAGGAAATGATCACATTTCCTGCTGGTCTGATAATCTTAAACTTTGGCTGAAGTGGCTGGAAAAGAGATAGCTTACTGTTGATTATCTTTGATTTGACTATCCTGAAAGAAACAAATATGATTTACTTATGAACCGAAGAAGATTTCTAAAAAACACAGGAGTAACCTCTGCAGGTATTGGAATGACAGGTATTCTGTATTTAACATCGATGGATGGAGAAACTACAATAATTAGTAAAGGAAGAACCTTTGAGATAGTCGGGAAAAATAAAATCAATGGGGAAGTGTTTTCAACCCCCGCTATTCTGAGACATTCAATTATAATCAGAACCAAAAACCATTTAATAAAGATAGTAGATAAACGGTAGGAAGAATTAGTGACAAACCTCTTTAAACAAAATTAATAATAGGTTAACAATACATATTGATCATATTGCTGCCTTAATTATCCGAAAGAACATATTTATTTTTTTTGCAGCCGAGCCCTTGAAAGGATCTGAAACATGTCTTTCGGTCCTTTTTTCATGCGGCAGCTCAAAGAAAATCCTGTGAAATTCATGTATGGCAGGCTGCAGTGAATAAGAAGTACTGTAAGCTGAAAAAATCGATTCGAGTCCACCCTTGTGCCTGTAAATATTCTGTAGTGCTTTCAGAAAGTATATCAGATCAGTCGTATTAAAAGTCCTGTGAACAAAGCTGCCAACTGCTTCAATCTCATTATTGTTTGAATTCATAATGAACTCATAGGGTGAATGTTCGAGTATCTCCATAATCCTGCACGCATTCCTGAGGATCATTTTCCTGTTGCCCCAGGCAATAGTTGCAGCCAGAAACCCGGATATTTCTATATCCTGCTTCTTTGTAAAAAGATGTGGTATACTTATCGGATCAGATTCAATGAAGGAAGGACGGTTATAGAATTCAACCTTCTCATCAAGGAATTCCTTCAGCTCACCTGCAGTTAAGCCATTGTATGAACGCTTAAAGCTCATTTACAATAAGCCCGTCTTTTATCTTTAGTATTCTGTCGGACATCTCTGCCAGCTGGCGGTCGTGAGTTACGATAACTATGGTCTGACCGAACGTATCGCGCAACCTGAAGAATAGTTTATGCAACTCATTTTTGTTTTCACTATCCAGATTACCCGATGGTTCATCAGCAAGAATCACTGAAGGATTGTTTACAATAGCCCTGGCAACTGCAACTCTCTGCTGCTCTCCACCGCTTAATTCCGATGGTTTATGATCGAGTCTGTCGGAAAGATTGAGAAATCCAAGGAGCTCCTTTCCTCTTTTTTCAGCATCAGCTTTCCCTTTACCGGCAATATATGCAGGTATACATACATTTTCAAGTGCCGTAAATTCAGGAAGAAGCTGGTGAAACTGGAACACAAAGCCTATGTTGTTGTTTCTGAAGGAAGCCAGAGCCTTACCCTTCAGGTTGCTGACATCAGAATTGTTGAAAAACACATTTCCTGCATCAGGTTTGTCAAGTGTTCCTATTATCTGAAGGAGTGTTGTTTTACCGGCACCGCTTGCTCCCACAATCGATACCACCTCACTGTCCTTAATTTCAATTTCTATTCCTTTAAGGACCTTCAGGTCACCATAAGCTTTTGTAATACCAGTGGTTCTGATCATGGACAATTATTATGGAGGGAGAGTTGTTAAGCCGGCTAATCGGTATATCCCCTGTAGTTACCATCAGATACTACATCGTTTCCGTAGTTAATGGTCTGTTGCGTATCCTGAGCTCCTTTTTTAAGGTTATCAGCCACCTCATTTGCATCGCTCTGTATGGTACCGGCAACATCATCAACCTCTTTCTTTACCTCAGATGTAATGTTATTCATATCATTGCTGATGGAATCTGAAACTTCATTCACATCACGGTTTATCTTATCCGAAAAATCAGTGACATCCTTTTTGATAGAATCCGAGACTTCATTCATGTCCCTCCTGATATCAGCCGTACTGGTCTCAAGTTCTCTTTTAATATCGTCCGTTGCCTTTTTAAAGTCGCGCATTCCCTTCCCCAGAGTTTTTGCAATATCGGGCAGTTTTTCTGCTCCGAAGAGAAGAAGCGCCACAATGATTATTACAAATATCTCAGGTCCGCTCATTTTGAGTAAAATTATTATCTGTTAATTAATGTATGACAAAGTTAGAAAAGTATTAATGATATTCAATACCTGCAGGTAATCATCATGTTTTAAAAAACATTAAAAAAGAAGAGGCTGTTTCATAAGCCTCTCTTCCTTTATCCACCCCTAAATGCCGCTAAAGCGGCACTTATTTAAAATCAGTTGATTTGAAAGCCCCCCCTGGGGGGTTGGGGGTAAAATCGGGCTTTTAAGACACCCTTAAATATTGATATTTAGCAGGTATCTAATATTTCAGACCTTTTTTTGATGTATCGTATACAACTGCAGTTGCAACAAAGATTGAAGAATAGGTTCCGACTATAATACCGATTATCATTGCAAAGAGGAATCCCCTAATGGTTGCACCTCCGAAGAAGAACATGGCGATAAGCACGAGTATTGATGTCATACCGGTATTGAGTGTACGACTGAGTGTATCATTCAAAGCCATGTTAAGTACCTCATGAGGTGAACGCTTACGATGAAGCGGAAGGAACTCCCTTACCCTGTCAAACACAACCACGGAGTCGTTAACCGAATAACCCATAACAGTAAGAATTGCTGCAATGAATGACTGATCAATCTCCATAGTAAACGGAAGAATGCCCCATAGTAACGAGTATATTCCGATAACAATCATAACATCATGAGCCAGTGCAACAATTGCTCCAACGCCATACTGCCAGTTCCTGAACCGCATGAAAATATACAGGAAGATTATAACAAGTGACAGAACAACTGCCCAGATGGCTTTCGTTTTGATATCGCTCGCAATTGTTGGTCCCACTGTTTCTGAACTGACCCTGTTTTCTGAAAGAAATTTCTCCTTTGTAATATCAGGACCGATCATTCCCTTGAGTCCTTCATACAGTGCGGTTTCAACTTCATCATCAACACCAGTCTGATCTATCTTGAATTTGGTTGTTATTCGTACCTGGTTATCGCTTCCGAATGTTACAACCTGAGGTGGTTCCCCAAAAACACCGGCAAGATTTGAAGCGACATCGGCTGTTTTAACGCTTTCGCTGAACCTGACAACATATGTACGGCCCCCCGCGAAATCAATACCCGGGTTCAACCCCCTTATAAACAGCGAGCCAATTCCAATAATAGTAACTGCAATGGAAACAAAATAAAAGTATTTTCTCTTGCCAATAAAATCTATTGCTGTATTCTTTAGGATATTTGCTGTAATCTTTATCGAGAAACTGAGTTTTGCATTTTTCTTGAGAAGCCACTCATAAATCAGCCTTGTAATGAATATTGCAGAGAAAAGAGATGTAAATATACCAATAACAAGTGTAGTGGCAAATCCCTTGATTGGTCCCGTTCCGAATACATAAAGAACCACACCTGTCAGAAGTGTTGTGATATTGGAGTCGAGAATAGCTGAAAGAGCTCCCTTGTAACCATCAGCAATAGCGAGCTTAATCCCTTTTCCTGCTCTCATTTCTTCCCGTATACGTTCATATATGAGAACGTTGGAGTCGATTGACATACCAATCGTAAGTACTATACCTGCAATACCGGGAAGTGTAAGAACCGCACCCAGTGAAGTTGAAACTCCCATCAGCAGGAAAACGTTTGCAAAGAGCGCTATATCAGCTATTGTACCTGCGCTTTTACTGTAGTAGAAGAGCATGTATGAAAGTACTATTATGAAAGCAATTATAAATGAAACCAATCCTGCATTGATTGCCTCCTTACCAAGTGTAGGTCCAATAATTGTGTCGGAAATAATCCTTGCCGGAGCCGGCAGTTTTCCGGATTTAAGGATGTTGGCAAGGTCATCTGCCTCATCAATTGTAAAATCACCGGTAATTTCTGTGTTTCCTCCCGAAATTTCATTCTGAACCCGGGGGTATGAACGAACATAACCATCAAGAACAACAGCAAGACAACGGTCAATATTTTCACGGGTCATTCGCTGCCATATCTTAGCACCTTCGGCGTTCATCGACATGTCAACCTTTACTTCTGAACCTGTAACGCCTGAAGAAGGTCTTGCAGAGGTAATCACATCTCCATTGAGAGGTGGTCTGCCATCTCGTGTAGTAACTTTAATTGCATGAAGTTCATAAAGTGTTTTTGTCGGATCATACTTATAGGGATTCTGGCTCCACATAAATCTCAGGTCGCGGGGAAAAAGAGCCCTTACCTGATTCATTTTGAGCATAGTGTTTACTTCGGCAGTATCCTTTGAGCTGGCAAGTCCTATCATACTTGAAGGAAGCGGCTGACCTTCAGGGGTTACCCTTGGGCTGAGGACTCCGAAAAGGGGATTCTGAAGTGCAAATTCCTCTCGCGTGGCAGGCTCCGCAAGTTTTGCTGAATCATTCTCAATTATATCAAGAAGTGATTGCTCCTTTTTTGTGGTATCTGCGCTTGCAGTTGGCTGTTCTGCAGCTGCAGGCTTTTCAGTATTTGCCTGGATCTCCTTCAGCAGGTTATTTGCCTGTGAAAGATATCCTATAATCTCACCATTCTCATAAGTTTCCCAGAACTCAAGATTTGCTGTTCCCTGCAAAAGTTCCCTGACCCTCTGAGGATCAGTCTGACCGGGAAGCTCAATAAGTATACGACCTTTTGTGGCAAGTTGTGTTATATTGGGCTGAACCACACCAAAGCGGTCAATCCTTGTTCTCAGAATATTGAAAGCATTGGTTATGGCAGTGGAAACTTCGGTGTCGAGTACTTTCAAAACTTCTTCATTCGATGAATTGAAGTTAATTTTGTCCCTCATTTCAACTGTCCCGAAGATTGAAGCAAGCTTGGCATTTGGATCTATCTCTGCAAATGCCTGACCAAACAGCGTTAGAAAATCAGCCTGACTTTGTTTCTGCATCTCTCTTGCCCTGCTTAGTGCCTCTGAAAAGGTTTTGTCTGTACTGTAATTTGAAAGAGCTTTCAGAATGTCTTCAACTGATACCTCAAGAATTACGTTCATTCCCCCTTTAAGGTCAAGTCCCAGATTGATCTCTTTCTTCTGAACTTCCTTGAAAGAATATCCCAGAAAACTCCATTGGTCTTCTGTCAGGGTTGCTATTGAATCAAGATATTTTGTTTCCTTAACAAGGTCGCCCTTTGCATACTCCCTGGCTTCCTTTTTAACCATATAGGTGGCACCGGTAAAGGACAACTGGTAAATTGAAACCAGAGCCAGTGCAATTGCCAGAGTGATGATTGCTGCTTTATTCTGCATTTGTCTTCTGTTTAGAAATTATTCTGTATTTAATATTCTATGTTTCTTAATATCGAGGCGCAAAGATATTAAAAATTTATAAAAACTATAATTTATTGAAGATATGATTATAGAAGAAAAAACAAGGGCCTTGAAAACCTATTTTACCCCCAACCCCCTAAGGGGCATAGCTGTCAAGCTAAGGCTAGAGTATGTAAAAGGGATGTGCGAAAAAAGTTTCCCCTCCTTTTGAGCTAATCATTCATCACATCTGCAAATAAGCTAAATGAAGAATGAAGAAGGAGATCCCTCGCTT
>CALMJY010000241.1 GCA_937864815.1 uncultured Bacteroidota bacterium | reverse complement strand
AAGTAAAAAAATACTCAAAATATTCCTCATTTTTGTAACAAAAATGTAATCTGAACTCTTGATTGAAATCTAACTAATAAATCTCCTGTATGAATCACTTTAAACAATTCAACATGAAAAGAATTATTCTTCTGGCTGTAATAATTTATTCTTCAATAAATGGATATTCGCAGGTTGAGCCACTCTGGATACAGGATACAGCATTTGTGAAGGAGTTGTATATTATGAGAAACAAGTTCCAAAGTCTCTCATTTACAGGATATCTGCAGATCCAGTATCAAAAGGCAGATTCAATGGGTATAGCCAGTTACAATGGCGGTGATTTTGCCCCTGCCGCTGACAACCGATATATGATCCGCCGTGGTCGGTTCAGGCTTGATTATGAACGGAGGACAGAGAAAGGATTCTACAGGTACAATTTTGCACTTCAGTTTGATGGTACAGAAAGAGGGGTGAACATACGTGACATGTTTGGCCGTATTTATGAGAACAAATGGAACAATTTTGTCGCAACTGTTGGAGTATTTAACAGGCCATTTGGTTATGAACTGAATTATTCCTCCTCCCTGAGGGAAAGTCCGGAAAGAGGTCGTATGTCACAGATCCTTATGAGAACGGAAAGGGACATAGGCGCGATGCTTTCCTTTGAACCCCAGGACAGAACAAAAAAAATATATCCGTTAAAAATCGATGCCGGGCTTTTTAACGGGCAAGGATTAACAGGTTCAGGGGAGTTTGATTCTTTCAAGGATTTCATCGGCCGCATATCAGTCAGAAGGATCGAAATAGCCGACAGGTTATACCTGTCGGGAGGTTTTTCATATCTTGACGGTGGTTTTTCAAACGGATCAGATGTCTTTTTCAGGACTTATGAGGATCCATCAGGGAATTACGCTTTTGTTCCAGACACATCTGCATCAAATAAAGGTGATAAGTCTCCCAGAATCTACTATGGTGCCGATTTACAGCTGGCATGGGAGAATTCATTGGGGAGGACTGAACTCAGAGGTGAATATATAACAGGAACCCAATCAGCTACATATTCTACATCAATTACACCTCCCTTTATTCCTGTAAACAAGTCACTTCAGCCTGAAGCAATTTATATAAGGAATTTTGATGGTGCTTATTTCTACCTGCTGCAGACCTTTCTGAAGAAACACCAGTTATTTGTCAAATATGACTGGTACGATCCAAATAAAAAAGTAAAAGGATCAGATCTCAAACCAGTAAATAATTTCGGGGCCGCTGATCTGAGGTATGATACTTTCGGAACGGGATACATTTTCTATCTTAATGAAAACCTGAAGTTTGTACTCTATTATGATCATCCGGTAAATGAAGGTTCAGGAATTAAAGGATTCTCCAGAGATATCAAAGATGATACATATACTTTAAGAATACAATTCCGGTTCTGAAAACACTTTTTAAATACTGACACCAATAAAAATAGTAAATTGATGTTACAAAATATTCCATTTTAAATATAATGAACATTACAACAACACTCTCAGCCACGCTTATTAGCCTGGCACTGGTTTTTTACTCTACCGGGGTATGGTCTGAACGCTTAAGCAGGTATCTGAAAGGATGGCATGTAGCAGCATTCTGGACAGGATTTCTGTTTGACGTTTCAGGAACTTGGGCTATGGGAAGACTTTCAGATGACCCTTTCAATATCCTTGAACCACACACACTTACAGGACAGATAGCATTATGGCTTATGCTTGCACATGCCATCTGGGCAACATTTGTGGTACGGAAAGGAAGTGACAGCTTCAGAAAGCAGTTCCATCGTTATAGTCTTATTGTATGGTTAATATGGCTTATACCTTACATAGGCGGAATGATGATGGGAATGTCAGGCTGACTGCAAAGCTGAAATCAATGTATACGCTTAAACATTTATCAACTGTTTCAAATTGAAAGATATGAAATACAAATTGTTGCTGATAGCTACAGTTCAGTTTATCATTGCCCACGGGCAGGAACCTATGGGTATAGATGTCAAAAATTCAGCATATTACAGATGGCTGAATAAGGAGGTTCACGAAAGCAGGACTCTCGATGACATGGAAAGTGATCCTAAGTGGATCTCCTTTACAGGCGGAGCGATTGCACTCGTTGATTCAAGATTCGAAAGCAAGGCAGAAACATCAAAAAAGAATTATGTAGAGATTTCATCTTCAGATAAAAAATCACATACCGGGAAAAAATCGCTTCAGATAAAGTTTCCCTCCAAGATAGAGATCCCCGGACCTAAAAGCGGGCGGGGATGGGGTAATGCCGGAATCTGGTACATGGTTCAGAATGAAGACTGGACGGGGTATAACAGGATTTCTGTGTGGATTTATCCCGATAATCCGGGTGCATACCAGAACTGGGTTGAACTGAGGGTATTCAATGATGGAAAGGAGAAGTTACCGGCAATGTTCGGACAGGAGGGCGAATCCATTTTTAACCTTGTTAATCATGAATGGAACCATATTGTATGGGAGATCGGAAATGTAGCCCGTGACAAAATAACAAAGCTTGAAATATCTACGATAATTTCGGGCCATGAACCGGAAGCCTGTGATTCAACTACCTTCTATTTTGATGACCTGACCCTTGAGTCAGTAGATCCCGACTATGTTGAAGGCTGGCCCGTATGGAAAGGAAGAATTGCCTACAGCCATCCGGGATACCTTCCAAACCTTCCAAAAACTGCAATTACAAACGACCCCGAGGCAAAAGATTTCAGAATTATTGATGAGAAATCGGGAAATGCAATTTTGACAAAGCCTGTTGAAAATGTGACAACCAGACTGGGCAATTTCCAGTTAATGGATTTCTCTGAAATAATAAATGAGGGATCATATCATATCGAGACAGGAAAAGCCGTTTCCGGATCCTTCAGGATTGGCCGGGATGCATGGGAAGAAAGCATTTGGAAAGCACTTAACTTCTACTATGTTGAACGCTGCGGTACTCCGATCCCCGGTGTCCATGCCACCTGCCACAGCGACTGGACAAACGAACATGATGGAAAAAGGATAGTAATAAACGGCGGATGGCATGACGCCGGTGACTTTACCCAGGGTCTGAGAAATACCAGCGAGGCAGCCTATGCAATGTTTAGTCTTGCTGAACAGCTTCGACTGAAAGGAACAAACTCAAAGCTTTATGAACGGCTGATTGAGGAAGGCAGATGGGGCCTCGACTGGATCCTTAAGACCCGTTTTGGTGACGGATTCAGAAACGAAGGATCGGTAAACAGCCGGAGGACAAATGGCATTATAGGAGATTATGATGATGTTACTTCAACGGCAAGGAATAATCCAAAAACCAATTTTATGGCCTCATCGGTTGAGGCAATAGCATACAGGTCCTTAAAGGATAAAGATCCAAGACTTGCAAATTATGCTTTGAGAGCGGCGCAGGAAGACTGGAAGTTTGCAGCAGACAAAATGGTGATCATCAGGGAAAATGATTCAACCGCAGTATGGAGCACCTCATTCGACTCGGGTGATGTTTTACATGAAATTGCCTCTGCAGGTATTGTTGCCTCAGTTGAATTATGGCATGCAACGGGTGACAGGAAATATGCAGAAAAAGCCGCAGAATTGGCTGACATAATAACAGAATCCCAACAGCGGAAAAAGCCTGATATGGATATACCACTTACCGGATTCTTCTATACCGGACCCTCAAAGAAATATATCCTCCACTACTGCCATAACGGGAGGGAGCAGGAGCCAATAGCTGCATTGACACTACTGTGTGAGGCATTCCCGGAGCATCCTGACTGGATGACCTGGTACTCCTCAGTGGTCCTTCATTCTGAGTTTCTGAAAACAATATCAGCCTTTACAGAACCTTATTGTGTAATGCCTTCATCAATATATAAAGAGAATGACTACCTCCAGGTGCCGGAAAGCAGGAGGGAATTCTTCAGACAACAGGTCCTTAACGGAATACCTCTCGGAAAAGGTAATTATCTTCGTCTGTTTCCTGTATGGATGGATTACAGGGGGCATTTCGGGACCATTCTTCCTCAGGCCCAGGCATTGAATTATGCTTCCCGGTTAAGGGGGGATGAAAAGTCTCTGAAACTTTCAATTCGCCAGATGGAATGGGTAATGGGTAGAAATCCTTTTTCACAGTGTACAATGTATGGTCTGGGATATGACTTCCCTCCCATTTATACACCCTCTTCAGGAGACATTGTTGGTGGTCTGCCGGTAGGAATTCAGACCAGGGGAAACAGCGATATTCCATACTGGCCGGTGCAGAATACATGGACATACAAGGAAATATGGATACATCCCGTTAACCAGTGGATAGGACTGATGCGTGAAATTACCAGCCTCCAGGACAGATTTGAAGGAAATCAGAAAAAAGAACCAACTTTCACCATGGAAGTATCTGAGAAAACAACAGCCAGGGGAGATGTGACAATTACGGTAAAACTTAAAGGTTCAGGCAGCCATACAATAGATTTACGAACCAGTAACTTATCGGTTAAAGGAACCGGTAAAAATGTTGTTCTGGAACCAGGAAAGGATGTTGTTCTTAAATGGCAGGGGAAAACTATACATTCCGATGAACCTTGGGTGGCAGTAATAGTCGGTGACAATACTATTAGCAACCGTAAGGAAGTCTCAGGAGCTGCCTGGGAAAAATAACTCTGAGATCAGCTCTCTTTCTTTAAATGAGATGAATAATACATCGAGATCCCGATTGAAATAGCAGCCAGGAAAAGCAATGCCATAACCCTGTAGATAATTTCAATACGTGCCAGATCTATAAGGAAAAGATAAACTGCTGCACATATCACAGTACCCAGTGCCATGTACCTGTATTTTACATTCTTAAGTAGAATGCTTAAAAGGAAGTATACAAGAGCTGCCATTACCCATGAAAGAGTTATATACTGCTTTGGCATTGAATGATACAATGCGTACATCATCATAACAAACCCCTCTATCAGGTAAAGATTCCTTATTATATGTGTCTCAAGTTTAAGCCTGGATGTCTGCCAGTTTATAATCCTTGCGGAAATTATTGCTACGAGGGCAAATGAAAAATTGGCGCTGTTAACTGATCCTGCTGACATTATATAGGCCAAAAGGATAAAAAGAAACAACAGGCTGTTCATAACAACGATCAATCTGTTCCTGAACCAAAGTGCCATTGAAACCACCACAAGGCTTTGAACTGACAGCAAAAAATAAATTTCAGGGAAACCAATTAAGCCGTAGAAAGCAATACTCATTGCCATAAAACCGTACAATGAATAGTATGCTGAGGCAAAATTCCAGTCTGATCTCTTATAAAGAAGTATCGAGAAAAGAAGGCATGCCACAGCAATAACAGTGAAGAGTGATACATAATCATTCTTAAAATACTTCAGAACAGTTAGGGCAAGCAAAATTGTGAATATCAGCCCATTCGTAAAAGTGACTCCGATAAAAAAGCCGTCACTGGCAGATTCTTTCTGCCTGAAAAGCAAAAGAGATGAAAAACATCCTCCCAGCAGGAACAGGTAAATGATCCCGAAATGGTGGTCGCTTAGCATCTCCATTTTATGCCCGAGCATGGGGTTGCCAAACAGCCAGAGGAAAAATGCAGTATAGGAAAGGCAAATAGTTATAAATACAAGCTGTTTCCATTTGAAACTGTAATAATAGTATACTGAAACGGCAGCAGTTATTGTTACAATCAGCAGCATTAAATGTGTCGAATCTGTAACTATTGCAGTGACAATTGCAAAAAGTACTGAAATAACAGACAATGACTGTGACTCATTACGGATCGCCCAGTAAACCTGGTATCCTATTATCATAATTAAAAGCAGCAGCACAAGGTATTTTTCCTGTACCAGGGGAGACTGGGTAAAGAAGTGAAGTCGCATTGTTATGAAGAAAAGCGTTACCTGTCCGTTAATCTTAAACATGAACGCCAGTGAGACATTAGACTTTTTAAGATATTTTGCAAGTAAAAATATCATCACTGATGCTGAATACCCCAGAATTGAAGATAACAACGACTGCCCGTTGTTCATGAGGTATTGTACGAGAAATGCAATACCAAAGAAGAGAACAATATTCCCCATTGATGCCAGTCCATATCTCCCGAGTCTTGATTCAAAGCCTTTTTCATCATCGGAAATATTCTCTGATGCTGATAAAGGAACATTGCTCACGGGTATTGGTTCAGATCCTTTTGAGACTTCATAAGAATTTTCCAGAATTGATTCCATGCGACTTAGACGAAGCTCTATTTCACGGAGACGCCGTTCAATTCCAGCTGAGTCAATTTCAAGTTCAGCCATAATAAATACCTATTAAAGAATAACTTATCATTAACAGCTCCCTATAACCTGGCTGCCTGAAAATGAAGATCTAGTAATCCTCAGGCACCATTTTCCAGGGTGGCAGTAACCATAGCAGAAATGCAAGAATTCCGAATGGAAGAATCAGCCAGAATGCAGCCATCAGAGTACCATCAAGTCCTATCAGCCCAACCTTAAAGCTTGTAAATCCTGAAAAGCTTTTTGAAAAGAGCTGACCCCCGATAACCACATTCCATCTCATCGAATATACGCCGATAAGAATGAGTATACCTGTAATGAAGTAAAGTGTTTTGCGAAGCCTGATCCGGCCTTTATAGAACTGAAGGAATGCCAGAAGACCCAGCGGTATTAATGTCCCTATCAAACCCTGGGAAATAAACAGAGTCAGATATAGCTTCCCTTCAACCAGAAGTTTTATCGTTTCAAAAGATTCTTCAGCTTCGTAGATTCTGTGTATCTGATCAAGACCCTCAATTGTGAAATCGAGGATCAAAACAAAGAAAAGATACTTTCCTATAGCGTCAAGCACATTAATATCAAGGTCTTTTGTCCTTATATAGGATACGACCATATAAATAAGCATAACCATTGCTATTCCTGATACCATTGCAGAGAAGAGGAATATTATCGGCATCAGGGGTGTCGACCACCATGGGTTGGCCTTTATTGATCCGAAGATGAATCCGACATAACCATGAAGAATGAACGCTGAGGGAATACCAATCACTGTAATGAAATATCCGAGTTTCCTGTCCCACTCTAATGTCCTGGGTGAAATATCACTTAATCCGAGAGTTATTATTTTGTATACCCATTTCATTATTCCTGTTTTCTCCTGGCTCCAGATCACCATACTTTGCCTGTAATCGAACCAGATTTCAAGGAGAAGCACTACCATAAGGTACCAGAGATAAACGAATCCGAATATTGCCATGGCAGAAGAGCCATGAGGTGTAATCATAATCTCGTATGCCCTCAGAGGCTGGGCAAGATGACTGATGAGTGGCAGAGTCGCAACAAGGAGAAATGATAAGGCGGTAAGAAGTGCCAGCTGGTATGTGGGTTTCAGTATTTTTACCCTGAAAACCCTTTCAAGTGAAGCCAGTATGAAAGCTCCGGCAACAAGGCCTGTAATAAAGGGATAAACAACTATAAGAATACCCCATTGAAGGTCTATTTCATTCGGGAAAATATATCCCTGGATGTGAGAGAGTATCTCTGTCAGGTGCGGGTAGCCGGGTTCCATATTATTTTACCTCCATACCTAGTGCATTATAATAGAGTTTTGAACCTGTATTAAGGTTCGGTCTGAGTACCTGTGTTGTATGCTCCTTAAGGAATTTAACTATTTCACTGTTCTTATCCCTCAAATTTCCATACATCCTGGCACCTGTCGGACAAACTTCCATACAGGCAGGCGCAAGGTTTTTCTTTAACCTGTGATAGCACAGGGTGCATTTACTTGCAACTTTCCTTTCCGGGTGAATAAACCTGCAGCCATAAGGGCATGCCTGAACGCAATATCTGCATCCGATACAATATTTGTCATCAACCATTACCACCCCTTCAGGTGAAAGATATGTTGCACCTACCGGACAAACCTGCTCACAGGGTGACTTGTAGCAATGGTTGCACATTTTGGGAACGAAAAAAGATTTGAATATCTCTTCATCGGGAACTGTCTGTTTAAACCCGTCGATACCTCCGTTAGGTGAAGTAATCTCAACACTGCCATCATTTTTCACAGTGTATTGTTCAACCCAGTTACGGAAAAAGAATGGTTCCTTGGGCACATCATTTTCCATCTTGCATGATTTGGCGCAGGAACCGCATCCAATACATTTTTCAATATCAATTACTATCCCGTACCATGGAACATTTTTATCCTCCGGGTCTGCACCATATAACAGGTATTGACCTGATTTCAGCCATTGATATCCTATTGCAGCACCTGCAATAGTAACAGCAGATTTAAGGAATTTCCTCCTTGATGGCTTTACTCTTTCATTGTCCATGGCTGATGGGGATTGTGACATTCAATACATTTTTTACCAGTATTGTGCTCGTTTATGATAATCTGTACAACCGCCTCACTTCGTCTTGCAGCATTTTTCTCATGGCAGTTACCACAGAACTCACGCGAATCAGGCTTCAATATGTTAGTTGCCTCTGCACTTTCAGAATGTTTTTGTCCGGGACCATGACATGTTTCACATTTTATTCTGCTGTGAACATCAGCCTGTTTCTGGTCCTCAATATCCTGGTGACATTCCAGGCAGGCCTGCTGACCCGCATAGTGAACTACGGGAAGAGCATTGTCAGTAAGTGAATCTCCCCTGTAATGGCCATACTGTCCGAAAGTATCAGGGATCAGCAGTTTTCTCAATAATAAAAACAGGGTAATGAATATTGCAAAAGCAATTGATAACCGTGTTAGCTGGGGTGGGATATAGAATTTCATAATTAGCGGATATAATTACTACCGAATTCTTCCCGTTCAACCAAATGTACTCACCACCTGAGACAATCAGTCAAAAAAATGATATTTACAATATTGATTTTGAGCTATTTATACAGATTCTAAATAATAAATTTGATAGATTTTTACAGTCAAAAATGCTGAGACGCGTGCAGGACTGCAAAATCAGCTGTCAGTGTTATTTAAATAACAGCATCTGCCTGAGTAGCTGTTATTTAAATAACAATAAACTCAAAAAGTATTTCTAAATATGAATTTCAGGTTAGAAATAGTACTTTTATTAAAATATCCGATATATGCATACCAGAAATAAATTGATAAATCGCAGAAAGTTCACGGTTGTTACTGGTACTGCCGCAGCAGGTCTTGCCCTGGTACCTAATACATTGTTGAATATTTCAGTTCAAAGTTCAGTCAAATGGTGGGATATAGAACCTCTCAGAATAATTGAACTGGAGGAGGGTTACGAGTTTGCTGAAAAATTTGAAATACTCAGGGATCTTGGAGCCAACATGGAACATGCCACAAGGTTTACGGGGACCTCCCCTGGAACCTCCTTCCTTGACGCACATAATCTTTTCAGCGGAAAAAAGGTTGATTACTCTTCAATAAATGCCTACCTGATTGAAGCTCATAAAAGAGGAATCAAGGTCATTATATATTACAATGTCCATGCTATTGAAATAAATTATGCCCGTCAGCATCCTGACTGGCAGCAGATAAAATCTGACGGCAAACCTATTGAGGACGTTTACAGTGTCGATTCTTCCTTCTGCATTAATTCTCCCTGGCGTGAGGAAGTCTTTGCAACCCTGAGAAAGATGTGCGATTACCAGATTGATGGTATATTCTACGACGGACCCATCTTTTTTGCCTCTACCTGCATTTGCAATTCATGCAAAAATAAGTTCAGGGAGAAGTATGGTAAAGAGCTTCCGGATAAAACCATCCTTGTCGGAAACAGACTGGACAAAGGATGGAAAGAGATCATTGACTTTCAATCCGACAGTCTGGCTGATTTCCTGAGGGAATCAAACACAATAATAAAGCAAAAGAATCCCCGGATACTCTTTTATATGAATGGCAACACTCTTGCACCGTCCTGGCCGACTGCAAGAAATAACCGTAAAATTGCAAAGGAAACTGATATTCTTGGTGCAGAGGGAGGGTTCCTCTATGGAGAATTTAAAGAACCTGTTTATAAACCCGGCGCAATGGCCAAACTGCTGGAATCACAAGGCGGTGGCAAGCCGACCGTGGTTTTCGATGCAGCAAAACAGGGACCATGGACTTTCTCTAAATTACCAGCTGGCGAAATCAGCCTGCTTTACAGTCAGACAATAACATACCAGGCAAATGTGTGGCTCGCTATCAGCGCAATAGCAAATTTGCAGACAGAAGAAAAAAATGTAATCAGGAATTTCAATTCTCTCATAAAAGAAAATCCTGAGCCATTCTTCCGTACAGAGCCCATGGCAAAGATAGCTCTTGTATGGCCTCAGCGATCAGGTAATTTTTACAGCGGATCTTCAATACCGCTTACAGATTTTACAAAGGAATCCAAAACCGAAAAGGCAGGCAATACTGAAGAAGAGTTTTATGGTTTCTATGACGGTCTGACAAGATCACATTTTCCTTTTGATGTTATTGATGAAGAAGCTCTTACAGATGACCTTGGGAGGTATGGCATGATTGTACTGCCCAATGTAGCCTGTTTATCAAGTAAAGAGGAAGAATCTTTAAGAAATTTTGTTAAAAACGGGGGCAACATAGTCTCTACTTTTGAGACCTCACTCTTCGATGAGACCGGAAACAAAAAAGGCAACTTCGGACTTGCAGATGTCTTCGGAATTGTCAGCTCAGGTGACATTTTTGGACCGATGAACTGGGATTACCTGGCACCTTCAGACAGATCTCATTTTGCACTTATGGACATTAAAAACAGATTTCTGAATTCACCAACATACGGAATTAAGATCAAATCCCCGGCAACTTCACCTGTTATGTTCTGCAAACCACTTCCGGGAAGTTATTCAGGCAGTCCGGAAGTGACTGAATTCCCATTTATTACCGAGAACGTTTTTGGGAAAGGAAGGTCAATATATATGGCTGGTACTTTTGGCGGATCACTAAAGAAATTTCATTTCCCGGAATATTACCAGGTGCTCGGAAATATAACCGAAAAATATGCTGGCAGGATAGTAAAGCTGAAAAACGCCCCATCCTCAATTGAAGTAAATATCAGAAGAAACGGGAATTCAGTCTTTATCTATCTTATTAATTTCACTTCAGAGATGAGAAGGCCAATTCAGAATATAATCAGCTGCAAAAATATAGGGATTAATCTGAACCTGAAGGAAAAAGCTGCAAGTATCCGGACTCTTATCAGCAAAGAAAATCTGAGTTTCAAAACTGAAAACGCCCTGGTCACATTTACAGTTCCTTCAGTTGATGATTATGAGGTGATAAGAATAGATTTTTAAGGCTGCCAATATAGTTAACCTAAAATGGATAATCGTATTTTTAAAAATCTCAACTATTAATGCTATGGTACAAACAATCCTTGGATCAGGTGGTGGAATTGGTGTTCCGCTTGCGAGGGAACTGAAAAATTATACAGATCAGATCAGACTTGTAAGCAGAAATCCCATTAAGGTAAATGAAACGGATCAGCTTTTTCCGGCAGATGTCAGTGATCCCACACATGTTGATAAGGCTATAGCCGGCAGCGATGTGGTTTACGTAACAATCGGATTTGAATATAGTCTGAAAGTATGGAGGAAGACATGGCCTTCATTTATGGAGCAGGTAATCGCCTCATGCATAAAGCATAACGCTAAACTGGTGTTTTTTGATAATGTTTACATGTATGATAAGGGTGCCATTCCTTATATGACCGAATCATCACCCGTAAATCCTCCGAGCGAAAAAGGGAAAGTAAGAAAACAGCTCAGGGAAATGATACTGAATGAAGTTGAAAAAGGTAAACTGACTGCACTTATAGCCAGGGCAGCTGATTTTTACGGGCCTGATAATAAGAACAGTGCCCTTAAAATTATGGTTATTGACAATTTTATGAAAGGGAAAAAAGCACAGGTCTTCGGCAGTCCCGACAAAATCCATACTTATACCTATACCCCTGATGCAGCAAAAGCGACAGCTATTCTTGGAAATACTCCGGACGCTTACAGACAGGAATGGCATGTTCCCACCACCAAAGAAAAACTTACAACCCGCCAGTGGATTGAGATGATTGCAAGGGAACTTGAGACAGAAGCCAGATTTCAGGAGGTCCCGGCATTTATGATCAATTTACTGGGTATTTTTGTCCCGATAATGAGAGAGTTCCCTGAAATGCTGTACCAGTATGAACAGGATTATATTTTCGACAGCAGTAAATTTGAAAACCGGTTTGGAATAACAGCAACTCCTCCGGCGACAGGAATAAAACAGCTTATTGAAAGCCTTAAGAAGAAGTAATCAGCATTTGACTAATCATTCCCACGTTATGAGACAACAGGCCAATTTACAGAAGATCACCGTTTTAATATTCATCCTATTTGTTGCCGGTATTTGCAGTGTATATTCACAAAATGAATTGATTGCTGATTTTCAGGCTTCAATTAACAAGGAAGTAAATGAAAATATGCCTGGTATACTTATCCATGTGGAAAGTCCTGACAGGCATATTTCATGGAGTGGTGCGGCCGGTTACTCAGACAAGGATAAAAAGGTTGTTATGAAACCCGGACAAAGTTTCAGAATAGCAAGTGTGACCAAAACTTTTGTTGCCTCAACAATTCTTCGCTTATGGGAAGATAATAAGCTTGCTCTTGAGGATCCGATTAGCAAATACATCTCACCGGAACATTCTGAAATCCTCACCAAAGGAGGATATGATGTTAATAAAATAACAATAAGGCATCTGCTGACTCATTCCAGCGGACTTTTTGATCATGCCCAGACGGAAGAGTTTATGAACAGGATTTTCTCAGAACCCGGGCATGTCTGGACCAGGACAGAACAGGTTCAGAAGGCCACAGAATGGGGAAGACCAGTCGGAGGTATTGGTGAACGATTCAGTTATGCAGACACCGGTTATATCCTTCTTGGAGAAATAATTGAAAGGATCACGGGTAAGACAATGAATGAGGCAATCAGGGAAGAACTGGCACTGAAAAAAATGGGACTAAATAATACCTGGATCGAAGGATTCAGATCCCCAAAGAAAGAAAACCGGATACATCAGTATTTCAATGGCACAGATACTTACAGTTTTAATCCATCTCTTGACTTTTATGGCGGGGGTGGCTTCCTGTCAACCACCACCGATCTGGCAATCTACTTTCAGAAATTATTCAATAAGCAGGTGTACAGACATGAATCAACTCTTGATACAATGCTGGCACCCGTACATTACCGTGAAAAGCCGCGTATGGATTACAGGAAAGGAATGTATATGATCAATATAAACGGAATGGATGTTTATACCCATACTGGTTTCTGGGGTACGCAGGTTATTTACATACCTGCGATGAATACCTCAATAGCAGTCAACTACAGCCAGGTATGGACTAAAAGCAGATATGCCCCTGTTTTAAAAGAGATCCTGGAAATTCTTAGCAGGAAATAGATACATCTATAGTTTTCTGACTCTTTTAAGAATCATATCTCTGATCTCATCATCGGCAGCCACATCTGCAGCAGATTTTCCACTCTGGTTTCTGAGTGTGGTGTCTGCTCCCCTGTCGAGCAGTACTTTTACAACCTCTGTATGCCCGTTGGCTGATGCAATCATTAATGCAGTTGCTCCCAGCGGAGTTGCAGAATTAATATCTGCTTTATAGTCAAGAAGGAACTTAACTGCATCAGCATGTCCTCTTAATGAAGCTGCCAGAAGAGGATTCATCCCGTCATTTGTACTCATCCTTACGTCGGCCCCTTTTTCAAGGAGTAGCTTTACAACATCAATCTTCCCGTCCTGGGCTGATACAAAAAGAGGAGTTGCCCCTCTTCTTGTTTTTGATTCCAGATTGGCACCCGCGTCTATCAATATCTTGACTATCTCAGCATACCCGGTTGAGGATGCAATGAATAATGGCGTGGCATTTCTGCTTGTAGCTATTTCGAGTTTGGCACCTTTTTCAATAAGTAGTTCTACTGCTTCTGTTTTTCCATATTGAGCAGCTATATAGAGTGCTGTAAACTCTTCATTCGACCTGAAATCAATACTGGCTCCCCTTTCCAGTAAAAGGCTTATTACCTGAACATGTCCCTGCTGTGAAGCCATATATAATGCAGTGGTATTTGTCAGTGTCAGCTCGTCAGGTTTTGCACCCTTATCAAGTAATGCTTTGGCTATTTCTGTATGTCCGTTTCGTGAAGCCATATGCAAAGCGGTGAAACCTTCATTTGATTTGAGGTCCACCATAGCACCTTTTTGAATTAACCATTCAGCAACTTCAGTGCATCCGTTTACCGAGCTATACATTAGCATTGTACCTCCTGCTTTATCCTGTTCATTAAGGTCAGCAACCCTGCTGACCATCTTTAATGCCTGGTCACATCTTTTATTCTTCAAAGCCTCAATAACTTTTTTTGAAGGAACAGGATCCTGTGCATTAATGACAATTACAGAAGATACCAGCAGGATTAGAGTGAGTCTGATTGAGGCAGATTTCATTTTTGTACAATTACAGATTAACTACCAGGTAC
Organism: uncultured Bacteroidota bacterium; assembly: GCA_937864815.1. Lineage (GTDB taxonomy): Bacteria > Bacteroidota > Bacteroidia > Bacteroidales > VadinHA17 > LD21. The sequence continues at coordinate 14,255 of CALMJY010000241.1, read as the reverse complement.
GTACTTATTAAAAATCAATATCAGATCAAAGGCTAATTTAGAAAAATTATATACATTCAATCCAAAACCTTATAAATATTACATTGTTATTATGTTATACTAACTTTAGCCTTTTATAAATGCACAGAGCTAAATGGATAAAGACAACAGATTCAGATACGAAAAGAAAACCAGGCTGGTAGTTCTGCTAACTGCTGTAACAATGGCAGTTGAGATATTTTTTGGGCTCAGAACCAATTCAATGGCCCTTCTGGCTGACGGGATCCATATGGGTTCTCATGTGATGGCACTGGGACTGAGCTGGATAGCATATGTTTTCGTTAGAAAAGCTGAAGATCATAAAAGATTTACAGGCGATTCAGATAAAATACTGTCATTATCAGGATACAGCAGTGGTCTGATGTTACTGTTTTTTGCAATTGCAATACTGATTGAAGCCATTCAAAGATTATTGGCTCCATCTGAGATTCTTTTCGGAGAAGCCATCGGCGTCGCCTGCATCGGTCTGATAGTAAACATCATAAGCGCACGTATATTGCATCATGATAAAGAGCATTCTGACCATAACATAAGAGCTGCATACCTGCATGTAATCGCTGATGCCCTGACAAGCATAACAGCAATTACAGGACTCACCGCAGCCATGCTCTGGAAAATACAATGGCTCGATTCATTAGTAGGAATTCTGGGATCCTTTGTGATTATTAAATGGTCTGTGTCACTAATGATTGATTCCGGCAGGTTGCTACTTGATATTAATAATTCAGAGAGATAATTCTGGTTAAATTCAACATTGTTCTTTTCAGGAAATTCCGGTTATTTCCCTGTTTCATTCAGACTTTCAAGCAACCCGGTCCTGATTCCATTAAGTCCCAGGTAAACTGCCATAAGTTCCATCTTAAGATTTTCCAGATTTACATCTTTAAATAAATCATACTGCGAATTTGATATGATCGCTCTGTCAGAGTAATATGGAAAAAGTTCTCCATAGCAATTCTCAAGATCATTTTTAATTGTAAGTGGCGTAAGTTCTTCAAGAAAATCTTTTAAAACGCCAAGGTAAATACTGTATAAAAATTTATCGGACGCTATTTTTTTATCCAGAATATCTTCAGTTGAAAACAGTAATCTGGCATCTGTTGCCTTTTTACCTGTCTCCCTTACTTCATGAGGAACTGTTGCAAAGATATCGTCATAGTCCCATGGTATTATCCTGAATTTTTTTATTTCAGGATCGATATAAAAAAATACTTCATCTGAATAGTCACCATTCCTTACCAGATAATTGAATGCCAGCCACTTCATATAGTTCTCCAGATCAATCCACTCCGAAAGGACCCTGTAAAGCTCCTCTCCATGGTGTTTTTCAAGAGATCTGTATATCTGCCGGTAAAAATCCGTATATTTTTTTACATCAGCCTTTTCAGTTTTACTATCCGTGCGTATTTTTTCAATCCTGTGATTATATCCCCTGCGTATCACCAGAGGAGATTTCATATCTGAAAGTGCCCAGTCTTCTGGGCGCTGTGTGATCAAATATATGCCTTCGCTCCGGCCATTTATCCTCAGTTCACAATATGAATAAAAAAGTCTGAATAACCCTGTAGCCTCCATCATTCCAAAGGCCAGCCTGTTATGGACATAATATTTATCCATTGCAAGATTAAGTAATGAAAACTTTTTCAGGGAAGCTTCTTTTTCACCATGGATAAATTTAGCCGTGGTTTTCAGTTTGAGACCAAGACTCTTCCTTTTAAACTGAAGAGTAGATTGTCCCCTGGTCGTAATCTCGTCCGGTTCTACTGTATCACCATTAATTACAAGGTTTCTTGCTGAAATATCTACTTTCACTCCGGTTTTTTCCTTCAGAATTTCATTATCATAATCAGAGATCTCAAGCAATACGGTATTTTCAATTTTCCTGCCCTGGTCCTCCAGTTTAAGGATGGAATTTTCGTTAGGTTCTCCCTGTCCGAATGATACAGTCCGGATTGCTGTTATGCATAGCAGAAAAATCAATAGATGTTTAATAGATCCAAACATGAAAAAAAATTACCTGACCGGATATTTAAATCTTATTGCCAGTATTTTAGCATGCCCTTCATTTTCTTTGTTTCCGCTGTAAAATCCGATAAGTGTTTTTGGAGCAAAGAAATAGATGTCACCCTCAGAGGAAGGATGACGCATTTCACTGCCATCTTCATTCTTCCCTGCAACAATATCACCCTTCCCTTTCAGAATTAGATATATCTCTTCCTCAGTTGCATGGTTATGAGGATTATTAGTTCCTCCCGAAGCAAAATCCATAATAAACAAACTGGTTGCCTGACATGCTGCAGCCAACCTGTCACGTGTGCTCTCATAGGTACCCAGCAGTAGCTGAAAAGTGGTTGTGGGTCCATGCGAAGGGAGTGTCTGGAATTTTACTTCGGAGCAATTTGCAATCATCACCCCGGATGGAATGAATTTACAAGTGTCAGGAATAAGTCTGAAGCCCATTATCATAATCGAAAACTCCTTCTCACGCGGATTTGATAAACCGAAACTTACTCCCCTGGGAATGAAGATGAAGTCATTGGAGGAGACAGGAATACTTTTTTTTTCGTACTGCAGCATTCCCGTTCCTTTAAGTACGAACAGGACCTGCTCCTCATCAGTATACTTTACAACATTGCTCTTACCTCCCCCATCGATTCTCAGCTCACCATACCTTGTAATTCCCTTAATTAATTCAGAGTTTTTATCTCCTTCACCAAATACTGCCATATAATGAGCAGTAGGTGTTGAAACTGCAGTTTTAACCTCCGTAACAGATGACAAAGATCTTTTCAGGTACTGAGCTTCAGCACTCATGCAGAAAAGAACAGATAATGCTGTAATAGCAACTATTCTTAATTTCCTTCTTTCCATATTTTTCCAGTATTAATTTGAACCTGTCTGGTTAGCATAAACTCCCTCATCATTAATATGCCACCATGGTCCACCGGTCTGATGGTAATCACCGATAATACCTTTCTGCTTAGCCTCCATCATTGTTATCGGTTTGTCAAATTCCGGTGTCGGATTGAACAAGCCCGGATTATATTTCAGGTATTTTGCTTCCCTCAGATATTTTTCCGCCACCTCATCAACAAATTCAATTCCCAGTCCCGGAGTATCGGGTACAGGGATAACTCCGTTTTTAATTATCGGCTTCGGAATCCCTTTTACAAGATCGTCTACCCATGGCATCTCTATCGTATGACATTCAAGCGAAATAAACTCTTTAATTGTAGCAGCAGTATGAACGTTTGCCATCATGCCTATTGGTGATGAGGCACAATGCATCATTGTGCCTATACCATACTGGTAGGCATAATCAGCAATCTTTTTAGTCTCGATCATTCCCCCGGAAGTCAGAAGGTCTGGATGAATTATGCTTACTGTATTGTTCTCGATCCATGGTTTAAAATTCTCAAGGCTGAAAATATCTTCGCCGTTCAACGTCGGGGTTTTGGATCCTGCAGTTATCTGCCTGTTAAGATTTACAGCATTGAATTTTGTGAAATGTATCACATCTTCAATATATGCAAGATTGTATTTTGGATCGGCCATAAAATTTCCCAGCTCAATCCCGCTATCAACTGTCATATTACCGAAATGGTCAGCTCCCAGCTTCACATTGTAGCCTATTATATTCCGTGCAGCCAGCACATGTTCACCCCATTTTTCAAAACCCTTCAGGGTTGGTACGTTATTCACTATTGCACCTGGGATATTCCTGATAAGCGGAGGAGTAAGGTCGATCTTGTAATGCTTCAATCCCATATCCAGCCTGCGTTTGATCATGAGTTTAAGATTATCAGCATTAAGAACTGTAGGACAATCAGCGTAAATATCGACAGTATCCCTGACCTTTTCACCAAGAAGTTTCCAGCAAGGAACTCCGAGAGCTTTTCCTGCAATATCCATAAGTGCCATGTCAACTGCAGCATATCCGCCTGCATAACGTCCGGGGCCTGTCAGATGGTGAATGCTCTTCAGAATCGGCTCTATATCCAGTGGATCCTTACCTACCAGATAGGGTTTCAGCATCAGTGCCTGTGCTATCCATCCCGCATCTCTTACCTCTCCAAGACCGATAATACCCTGGTTGGTATAGATCTTTATAACCGGAAAGTCATAGATTGATGCCAGCGTCGCACCTCTTATATCAGTGATTCTTAAATCGGCCGGTCTTGAATCAGCTTCTTTGGGATTAACAGCCAAACCTTCAGTGACAAGTCCTGAATAGCCCAGTGCTGCTCCTCCGACAACGGATTTCTTAAGGAATGATTTTCTGTCCATGCTGCAAAGAATTAATTTTGATATAATAAAGTTAAATCAATAACTGTAATATTACATCAGAACAGGAAGAAAATCAGAAAAGATTATTCAACAATCAGAGCGACCTGCAGGTAGTTGTTAACAGCTCCCAGCAACCTGGTTTTAAGGTAATATGAATCGCTGAAAATCTTAAAAGCAAGATACTCGTGATTCGGGACATTAAATTCATCGAACAGCAGGATATCTCCTTTTTTCAGGTATGGAGCCATTGACGTAAGGGCAAACATTGTTGATGAAAACAGATCCGCATCGAAATGGAACACCTTAAGCTTATGCTCTTTAATATCCCATTCCTTTAAAAACCCAGGCACACTCTCCTGAAAGAGACCTTTATAGAATTTCACCCTTCTGTCGTCAATAGCAGGTACTGATGAAGCCATATCACTCTTGCTGAAAGTACCCCATGCTTCAGGCAATCCTTCAAATGTATCAAAGCCATAAAACCTTGAATCGACAGCCCGGGAATTGGTCACCCACCAACGGAAAGAATAACCGGCTGCAACTCCAAATTCAACATAATCGATGGCTGTATTCTGCAATTCTAACTTTTCTGACAGATATTGATAAAGATCGAACCTTCTGGAATAAACTCTGCGGGGTGTATAAAAATCATTCAGGATACCCTTTTTTGGCTGCTTTGCAATCCATCTTGTAAGACTGAGGGTATTGGCAATGAAATAGAACGGACCTCTGAGCCATCCAAGGAAAATGTGAGGCCTGATTAAAAGTACCAATCCTTTGACGAAGGCATTTATCCGGATAAATATTTTCTTCAAACTGCTTTTCTGTTTAATCGTACCAATCGGTTATCTTACAATTGAAATACAAATCATTAGCAAAATTAGAAGAGCATTCTGCTGTATTCTTTGCGCTAATTAATGTCTGTAAACCCAAGTTTTTACCTGTTAAGTAAGTGAAAATAGCGATTTTTCAGGGAATTTCAAATTCGCTTTCCTCATATGAAGTGTATTTCAAATAAAATTTGGGATATAGAAAGTAATTTGAATAATCAACGAATGTAGCTGATTATAGGGAGCCTTGAAAGTCTCTGATTATTTTCCTTTTATTACTTTTTCTATCAGGAAAGATTCTGCAGCAGATTTTTGAGATTAATAATGCTTTCAGATGCAGTCTTCCAGACAATTTCTATATCCACGTCAATATAATCGTGAATGAGGATATCTCTCATCCCTGCCATATCTGACCAGGGAACCTTAGGGTTTTTGTTTCGTAAATCTTTTGATATCCTTTTGGTTACTTCTCCAATAATTTCCAGTTGTCGGACAACAGCGTCCTGCAGCATGAAATCATTGGAAAAAGATTGATGATCTTTTCCGCTTAAGTAGGATTCAATTCTACCTATGCTCTGAAGAATATGTTCAATATAGATTTTATCATCTTTCATTCAAAGATGATTTTAAGATCAGTATAGATGTACTTCTTTAATCTTTCATTCTTAATTGATGACTCAGTTACCAGATCAACATCCGTCCCTAATAATTGAGATAATTCCCTGTGAATTTTTGCGAGATCCAGCAATGATAAAGTCTCTTTAAATTTTACAAGTATATCAATATCACTATCAGGCGTCTCTTCGCTTCTGGCGTAAGAACCAAAAATTCCTATTCTCTCAGGATTATATGGCCTTAAGTAATTTATGATATTGATATTTATTTCACTGCGTTGCATGATAATACAAATATAAGGCTTTTTAGCAAACTTAAAATCTGAGTGTTGGCTTAAGAGATTAAATGATATCAAGAAGATGGCTCCGATTTAAAAAGGTCATGTGCTATTTGCTCTCGACTGCAAAAGCCGGTGTCATTGACCAGATCAGGCCGGAGTAGATTGACCATTGGTGACCCAACATAATAAATTGAAATTTAGTATTTTACATTTAGAGACATCTGACTGGCCAAATGTGGTCAGGCTGTCTGGCATTTGCAATCTCTGCTCATAATTGCTGTCTTGCCATATTCGATTTACGCCTCAGCCTTTTTATGTTTCTTGTATAAATTACAAGATACATCACCGGTATGAGTATGAGTGTCACGAATGTGGCGAAACTCAATCCGAATATTATTGTCCAGGAAAGCGGTCCGAAGAACATTACATTATCACCACCGAAATGAAGGTGGGGATTAAGCTCTGTAAACAGTGTTCCGAAATTGATATTCATCCCAATTGCCAGGGGGATCAGGCCAAGTATTGTAGCTGTAGCTGTCAGTATTATTGGAGTTATACGGATCTTCCCTGCTTCTATTATAGCTTTTCGGGTTTTGTATCCCCTCTCTTTAAGTACATCCGTAAATTCAACAAGGAGTATTCCGTTCCTGACCACTATACCTGCTAGTGCAACAATTCCCATACCTGTCATTATTATCGAAATTGTCATGTCAAAGATCATATATCCGAGAAGAACACCTATAAGACTGAATAATACTTCCGATATAATAATCAATGCTTTCGACATTGAATTGAATTGCGTTATGAGGATGAACATAATCAGGAATAAGGACAGAATCATTGCCTTTGAAAGGAATACCATTGACTCCTTCTGATCCTCCTGCTCTCCCGTAATACGGATATCAATATCCTGCGATTTTGAAAATTGAGGGATGGCTTTCCGGATCTTTGCATTTATCTCATTTGCATTATATCCGTCAAGTACATTTGATGAAAGAGTAATCACTCTTTTAAGGTTAAGCCTGTTGATCTGCCCATAGCTGTTTACATAATCGATATTAGCCACCACTGAAAGCGGTATCTGACGCAGGATTCCCGAGTTCATATCACGGTAGGTGATTGTGAGATTCAGAAGCTGCTCAATATCTTTACGTTGATTCTCTTCAAAACGCAGCATTATCGGGTACTGATCCTCTCCTTCACGGTATTTTGAAACCTCTTTACCAAGCTGACCTGTGCGTATTGCATCCCCGACCATTGCAGGACTTATACCTTCAAAATTAGCCCTTTCGCGGTCAATTTTGATGATTATCTCAGGTTTCGTTGTTGCGAAGTCGGACTTCAATTCCTCAATTCCTCCGATCTGCAGTGAGTCGAGATACCTTTTAAAACGTGATGAAGTTGATGCAATCTGGAGGAGATCTTCGCCTGCTATCTCAATATTAATTGGTTTCCCTGTTGGTGGTCCCATGGTGGTTTTGTCAACAACTATCTCAGCCCCTGCAATATCCTTCAGCGAATCTCGCATCTCGTTCATATAAATGCTGGTGCTCTGTCCGTTACGATCCTTGAACTCAACAAAATTGATGGAAATTTTTGCCAGGTTCGATGACTTGCTGGAATTATCAAAATTGTTATCCGAGGCAAGAAAGGCAACATTTGTAACCACGGACTCAACAATGGGATTATTTTCACCAAGTACGCTCATAATCCTGTGCTCGGCGACATGTGCAATTGAATCGGTTACATTAATATCGGTACCTACGGGTAATTTAATATATGTATTAATTGTATTAGGTTCATTATCAGGGAAAAACACAACTTTTGTATCAACAATGTTGTTCAAAACCAGAGTAAAAACAAACATCCCGATCATGCTCCAAAGGATATAAAAAGGACGACGTCCTACCAGTACCCAGGTCAGAAGCGCTTCATATCTCCTCATCATTGCAGGGATAAAACGGGCCTGGAATTTCATCAGAACCTTAAATACAAACAGGTTATGCAAGAAGAAAGAAATTGCTATAAACATCAGAAAATTAGCAACACCTGTAACCCGGAGCAGATAGAATGGCAAAGAAGCCAGTACGATGCCTGCAGTTATTTTGTAAAGCTTTGAACGGTTAATCGGTTTGTAATCTTCATCGTGCTTCATAAAATCTACAGCGAAAACCGGGTTGAATATATATGCTACAATTAACGAAGCGAAGAGCGTGATAATGAGTGTTACGGGGATGAAAACCATGAAATTCCCAACCACTCCGGGCCAGAAAGCAAGGGGAAAGAATGGAGCCAGTGTGGTGAGTGTGCCTGAAAGGATCGGAACAAATACCTCGCCTGCTGCAAATTTAGCTGATGACTTTATATCCATTTTGGTCTTCTGATGGATCCTGTGAGTATTCTCTATCACTACAATTGCATCATCGACCACAATACCAAGAGCAAAAATGAAGGCGAACATTACAAGCATGTTCATAGTAAAACCGATCCACGGGAGGACAATATAGGCTAACGCCATAGATAATGGAACCGAGAATCCAACGAAGATGGCATTTACCAGCCCCATAAAGAACATAAGTACAATAGTGACCAGGATAAAACCAATTATTATGGTATTATTAAGCTCATTTACTGTATTACGGGTATACCTTGACTGATCGCCGGTTACTTCAACAATAAGATTTGAAGGGAGCTTATTCTTCTGCATATCTGCGATTATCTCCTTAATACCGTCAGATGCATCCAGAAGATTCTGTCCACTCTTTTTTATAACATTAAGAGTAACAACGTTTTTTCCGTTATAACGTGCAAAATTTTCAGGCTCCTGAAAACTGTCTCTCACATCAGCAATATCCATCAGCTTTACCAATGCTCCGCTTGATGTGCCAATAATAATATTCCTTATCTCATCAACATTTTTAGCTTCTCCCACTACTCTTATGGAACGGCTCATTCCCTGTAAATCGATATTACCGCCGGATACCGTCATATTATTATAACTTACTGCCTGCTCTACATCCCTGAATGTAAGGCTTGCAGCTTTCATTTTATACATATCAATATTGATCTGGATCTCACGGTTAAGCGCTCCTCCTATTTCAACACGGGTGATTTCTTTAAGGGTTTCAATGCGATCCTGCATTTCCTCAGCATAGCTCTTCAGACGGTCGAGAGGCATATCGCCTGAGAGATTAATATACTGAATCGGGATCTCTGAGAGATCTATTTCCATTACCGATGGTTCAATAAATGAGGGATCGGCAGGCAGATCCTTTTTCGTTTTATCAACTGCATCATTTACCCTCTGCTTGGCCTCTTTTATCTCGATGCCGGTATTAAATTCAACAATTATTGCAGAGAAATCCTGAACTGAACGTGATGTAATCTTTTTAACTCCGCTTAGTGATTTCAGATTCTTCTCGAGTGGCCTTGTAACAAGGTTCTCAATATCAGAAGGCGATGTTCCCGGATATATAGTATTTACAACCACCATCGGTATGACAATCTCCGGAATCTGTTCTTTAGGTATTGTGTAATAATTTATAATACCAAATACCGAAATTATGAATACCAGGACGTAAACACTGATCTTATTGTCAATGGCCCAGCTGGTTGCAAAAAACTCTTTATACTTATTTTCCATTAAAACTAATATTAAACTCCGATAAAATCAGTTTCATACCTATACTTAAAACCTTATAAACTGTCCATCAACAAGCTCCTGAAAACCAACAGAAATAACTTTATCACCGTTATTCAGGCCCTGAAGTATTTCAGCAATACCGTTATAAGTATTTCCTATTTCGACAGGTTGCTTAAATGCAGCATGGTATTTTTCCTTTGAACGGGCAACATATACGTAACTGCTTGTATCATCGGTTTGAATCACATTCATCGGAACCAGTATAGAACTATCAGAATGATAGTCGTTTATCTGAAGTATGGCAATCATGTTCGCTTTAAGATCAGGTGATGAGCTTCCGATTTTTGCTTCAATCAGGAAAGTTCTGTTTACCGGGTTGATATATTTGCTAACAAAAGATACTTCGGCATCAACCTGTTTATTTGCGTCGGGAAAGAAAACTTTAAGTTTGTCGCCCTTATGAACTCTGGAAGAGTAAGCTTCCGATACTTCGGCAGTAACTTTCAGGTTTTTGAATTCTACTACCCTGTAAGCAGCCAGGCGCGGGTCGGGAGAAACAACGCCTCCAACCTTTATATTACATTCTTCAATAGTACCGTCTATAGGCGATTTGATCCTGAATTTCTCAATCTGCAGTTTCAGAGATGCAATTTGCATTTCAAGTGACTCTTTTGAGGTTTTTGACTGCAGATACTGAACCTCGCTTCCGATTTTCTGATCCCACAGTCGCTTTTGCTTTTCATACATTTCCACAGCAAAATCATACTGTGTTTCCAGTCCTTCAAGCTGACTGCGATATTGCTGGTCGTCAATCTGTGCCAATACCTGGCCTTTTGTTACCCTATGTCCCACATCAGCATACTTTTCCGATACTGTCCCCGGGGCTTCAGCAAAAACACCGATATTCTGGTCACCGTCCAGCTTTCCCTGTACCTTAATAAAATGGTCGAAAATGCCTGATTTCACAACCGTCGTTCCCACAAATTTAAAGTCCCTCGTATTTAATGTGTCTGTTTCTCCCGAATTCAGCTCATTTTCCAGGGCCCTAATTTTTTCATCCAGAGCTGTCTGCTGCTGCCTTAATTTACTTATTTGTTCCTTTTTATCAGCACTGCAGGAATAACCAATGAACAGAATTGTTAATACTGCTATACCTAATCCTTTGCTTCTCATATCTGATTTGTCTTTTTTATAATTTCTTAGAAAAATTAATTTACCGTTAAAATGCGATCGAGTTTTGCCTTGGCAGTCAGCAAATTAAGAATTGAGTTGTAATAGGCAGTTTCAGCTACCAGGTACTGACTCTGGTTTTGCGACAACTCAAAGCTTGAGGAAATACCTTCCTGGTATTTTACAAGTGTTTTATCATATATTTTTTTACTCAGGATGATGCTTTCGCTGTTAGTAACAAAATTACTGAATGCAGTCTGATACGCAGTAAGAGCTGTCTCAAACTCAAGTACTAATGCCTGTGCCGCATTTTCGGTATTAATCCTGGCCTTTTCCAGATCAAACTTTGCCTGGCTTACTTTTGAGCTACGCAGTCCACTTGTAAAAATGGGTACATTTAATCCGATTCCAACAAGATCCTTAACCATAAAATTGAATGATGGAGAATTTGTCTGTTCGTGACGGCGGTAGAATGAATTTATTGTTGGCAGGTACTTCGATTTCTCCCTTTTGAGAAAGAGTGCCGATGAACTTTCCAGATTGCGTACTATTTTATAATCAATACTGGTTTCAACATTAAATGATGGGGGAGAAAGGTATTGTATATTTCCTTCCTGAATTATTTTGGAAAGACTATCAGTAAGAATAAGTGGCTGCTCAAGGTCAATCCCCAACTGGTATTTTAAAAGCTTTATTGTAACATCCTTCTGCGCCTCAACTGAGGTAATAAGCCTTTTAAGATTCGACAGGTTTATTTTTATCTGGTCAACATCCGTTTCTTCATTAAAACCCTGCTCATTCATCTTAAGTACCTCGTTATATGTCTGTTCAACAGAAGCATAGCTTTCATTAAGTACACGATGATTCTCATTAAGAACCATGTAGAGTGAATAGGTTCCCGATATTGTTTCCCGGGTCTGAGCATCCGTTTTAGCCAGTGAGTTTACAGATATCTCTTTAAATACCTTCGTGGCCTGAAGCCCTACAATGTATTCACCACTGAAAATAAGCTGTGAAAGGGTAAAATCGAAAGTAGTATTATCGTGTACTCCAAGAGGAACTGTAGGGGAAGGCTTATACGCATTTATAATATCAGTATTTGTTATATATCCATTCGGCAGTGAATAAGGATCGAGGTAACTTCCAAAACTGATTTCTGGTACTACAAACTGATGCTGATAGTTAGCAGAAAGTCCCAGTTGAGGAAGACCCATTGCAATAGTCTCCCAAATCTTTTTGTCTGCAATGGCCAGATCGATCCTGGCTGTCTTCATTGCCCGGCTGTTTTCAATTGCATATGACTGGGCTTCAGCAAGAGAAAGCTTAAGCGGCTCCTTGTTATCCTGAGCATAACCATAGGAAAACATTGCTGATAACGTAATTATTAAAAGATATTTAAGAGTCAAATTCATACTGTAAATTATTTATATATTATCACAGGTTTATTTTTTCAATTTTCTTCTCTAGTTCCTTTATCCCTTTTGAGGTGGCTATTCCCCTGATATGATAAATAAGAAGTTCCCTGAAGTGTTTCATCGAAGTGAATTCCTCCACTGAAAAAATATCATTAAGCTGAATGCCTTCAATCCTTGAAATGTAAAATTTAGCTATGATCTCCTCATCCATCTCCTCCCTGTAAAGCCCTTCCTCCTTGCCTTTCTTCAGATTAGACAGAATATACTGATAGATTCCTTCCCTTCGGGTCTTTATGGTTTTCTGAAAGTAGTGGGGATAATATTTCTTCAGGTCATGATCTGTTACAGGATTCTGACCTCTCATCAGCTTATTCATGAAAAGAGAAATCTCCACTAACTCTTCAATAGCATTAAAGCCTGACTTGAGGCAGGAGCAGATTTCCTCTTTACGGATGGATATTTCATTATCAATAAATTTACCAACAAGGTCATTTTTATCGGTAACGTATTGATAAAGCGTTTTTTTTGATATCCCCAGCTCATGTGAAATATCATCCATTGTCACACTCCTGATCCCATATTTAAGGTACAATTCCCGGACCCTGAGGAGTATATTTTTCAGTTCTTCATTCATATCGCAAATATACAACAAATAAACTCAGGAAACTAATTTTATGCTAAAAGTTTCCTGAGTTTTTAAAGAAATATACTAATCTCAATAAAGAAGGGCCTGGTAAGGTCTATTTTGTCTGCGGGACATAAGTCCTCTTAACCTTATCGATTTCATTCATCAGGCCATCGGTAAATGTATCGCTGCCGAGCTGCCAGTACATAATCCCTCCAAGCTTGTTATCAATTACATATCTGGTTTTGGCTGCAATTGAAGTTTTGTCATCATAGGTAAAGAACTGCTTTTTTTCTGCATTATATAAATATGGTGCCTTTGCATTTTCGTCCCAGTGATATACCCATCCGCTGTCAGCAGGCATAACAGTTGACATACTTTTGTAGCCAACGGTTGTTTTGAATTTTGCCGGTTGTCCCAGTCCGTTATTGGTCCCTTCAACATTTTCAAATATTTTACCATAGAATGCACCGCCAACAACAATTTTTTCGGCAGGAACACCAAGGTCTAATAGTGCTTTAACCATCCAGTCAGCTGATCGAGGCTGCTCCGGAGATGAAAAGAGTGCAGTATGATGCATCGCAGTCTTTGATCCCGGACCTGACATATCATATGTCATCAGATTTATATAATCGACCATCTTCATGACCTGCTTCCACTGAACTGCAGAATCGAGATATCGTTGCGAGGCGCCTGCCGCAAAGCTCAGCTCCTTTTCGTATTCGAGCTTTCTTAGTTCCTTGACCAGCTTTGTGAAATTCTTTTTGTCTTCAGGTGCAAACTTATGGCCAGGGTAACCTGAAATACCAGGATATTCCCAGTCGAGATCCAGTCCGTCAACCTTGAAATAATCATAAATCTCTTTTATTGATTCCACAAATTCTTTTCTTCCGGTCTTTGTAGCAAACACATCTGAACAGGTCTTGCATCCACCCCATCCTCCCAGTGATATTAATACTTTTAAGTCAGGATTTTTGCTCTTGAGAGATATCATTTTCTCTATCACAGCAGTATCCCTTGCTCCCCTTATACCAAATTTATTACCGTTAAGATGTCCGAAACAGAAAATAATATGAGTCATCTGATTAGCATCGAAGTTGTCCAGAGCATCCGCAGGACCTGCATAGTAGGATAAAACCCTGATTTTGTTTTCCTGTGAAAGAAGCGTTGCTACAGTGAAACAAAACAATAATAGAACAAATAGTGTTTTCAATTTAGTTGGTCTCATGGGTTTATAATTAAAATGAATTAAAATAAATTTAATTGATATTTAACCACAAAGGCTCACAAAGTAAATCGCCGAGTAGGCAAAGGGGACTTTCACCCCTAAGCCTCTCACAGAACCGTACGT
>CALMJY010000240.1 GCA_937864815.1 uncultured Bacteroidota bacterium | reverse complement strand
TAAAAACCAGTAAGCCAGGATATAAGACTTTAACCTGATAAGTCAGGTTAAAGTCTGCCTGTCTCTCTCCACATCTTCAGTTCTTCCGCATATCTGTCGGCTTTTAGTTCGCATCTGGTATCAATACGCATTGTAATGCGTTCATCCAGGTCATATCCGGGCCACTCAGGTGCATCTTTTGCAGCTGGCTTGCCTGTCCGTGCAAATGTACTCCAAAGCTCAGCCATATTGCGGGATGCAATAAAACGTTCAGGTCTTGCGCCCGCCCAGTAACTCTTCCCCGGAGAACCATCTTTCTGTGGCTGCTCATTGTAAAATTTGAATGAAATATCGAGTACATGGGGTGATCCCAGCGGATAATTTGTACCCGGGATAAGGACTTCAGATTTATATCCAAGATTGTACAGATATACGGGTGCGCCTTTCTGTTCTGCTTTTCTCTCTGCAATGACAACAGATCCCAGTCCCATAGTTGTCATTGAACCTATAGCCACCAGTATGTCAACTGCAGAGGCATCGGGACGAGTTCTCCTGTATGTCTCGATAATTTTTTGGGTATCATCACCAAACTGCAATATCAACTTACCTGCAAGACCGTCAAAATCAACACTGAAAACACTTTTATCATTCGACATCATCCCGAAAAAGGTATATTCATCTTCGTTCCAGCCAACAATAAGAGGCTTGTCTTTTGATACCCCGGGAGCAACAGGATCAAAAGGATTGGTTGGTAGTGCATAGTCATCGACCACAGGTGAAAATCCGCCAGGAGATGATTCCATGATGCTTCTTTTCTTATCGTTACTGGTTTGTTTTGGAGCTAGTGCCGGTAGTTTTCCCTGCATCTCAAGCAGAGTTTCCACTGGTACATCGAGCAGTTTCTTCCAGTTCCTTTTGTCAATGTTCAGCTCTTTTAAAAGCATTGCTGTTGTCTGTGCGGCAACCTCAAGCGGAGTCATTCGTACACCCGGACCGCTCTCAATGGAAGCTTTGTTGAAGTATGGAGCTGCAGCTGGCATGGCATACAGGCATGATGTTTTTGCACCTCCTCCCGATTCTCCGAAAATCATCACGTTTGAAGGATCACCACCAAATGAAGCTATATTTTTATTTACCCACTCAAGACCATCGACTATGTCCAGCATCCCATTATTCCCTGATCCTGCATAATCTTTTCCGGCAATCTCATCAAGGAAGAGGAAACCCATGATCCCGAGGCGATGGTTTGTTTCAACAACTACGACATCGAAGAAACGGGCAAGATTGGCGCCATCCTGGGCTACAGATCCTCCGGAACCTGTCGTGAATCCTCCTCCATGATTATAAAACATGACCGGTCTTTTCCTGTTGTCATTTGCCGGGGTCCACACATTCAGGAAAAGACAGTCCTCAGCAGGTCCCGGTTCATCCAGTCCGTAGGTCTGATTGGGAGGCTGTATTGCAGGACTACCCAGCCGCAGAGCTTCCCGGATACCAGGCCATGGCTTCAGAGGTTCCGGCCGTCTGAAACGCCTGTCACCTGAAATCCTCCCTGCATAGGGTATTCCTTTATAAATATTAACACCTTCTGTTCTGATTCCACGGATTTTACCATGTGTGGTTTCTGTATTCACATAATCAGTGTTTTGCTGGTAATAGGAAGAAAACGATGATTTTGGAAGTACAGCTGCTGCTGAGGCAAGTGTTATTCTGCTTACAAATTGTCTTCGGTTTAACATACTTTTTTTTTAAATGCACATAAAGTTATCACACTAAACGGATAATTTTTAAATTTAGCATGAGATTCTTCGCTTCACTTCGTTCCGCTCAGAATGACAGATACTTATTTTTTAGGATGGGGTAGGCCGGAGGCTGTGCCTCCGGCCTACCCCATCCTGTCTCCCCAACTCTATAAATACCTGTCATTCTGAGCGAAGCGAAGAATCTTATGCTTTTAGGAGGACACTACTGAAATAAAATATCAAATCAAAAATATCAGCGTCTTTTTTATAATTTTAGGAATCAATAATAATCATACCAATGTTAAAAATCTCAACCTCACAGAAGCTTAATTTAAAAGGTATTATCCTGGCAATAACCGTTATAATGGTTCTTGCAGTGCCTGTATCTTATAGTCAGTCGTCACATATAAAATGGGCCGACGATGGTAATTCATACTACACACTGAAGAATGATCAGATAATTAAATACACGTTGCCTGGAAATCTGGAAACCACACTTATATCCGGGGAACAACTGACTCCTGAAAAAAGTACAATTCCCATCGAAGTTAGTTACTACTCAATAAATGAAAAGACAGGAAAAGCACTTCTGATGACAAAATCAAAGAAAGTCTGGAGGCTTAATACACGTGGTGATTACTGGATACTTGACATCAAGTCAGGAAAACCTGAACAGCTTGGCAGAAATCTGCCGCCATCATCACTGATGTTTGCCAAAACATCACCCGACGGGAAATATGCTGCCTATGTAAGCGGAAACAACATCTACCTTGAAGACCTTTCAACACATGAGGTTAAGCCATTGACGACTGATGGGACTGTGACTCTCATTAACGGAACATTTGACTGGGCATACGAAGAGGAATTCTTCTGCCGTGATGGCTTCCGCTGGAGCAATGACAGCAGGTCTGTTGCGTTCTGGCAGATTGATGCCGGAAGCATTAAGAAATTCAATATGATTAATACGACAGATTCAATTTATCCACAGCTCATCCCGCTTGAATACCCTGTTGCCGGAGAAGACCCGTCATCAGCCAGGATAGGAGTTGTCAGCATAACCGACGGAAGAATAACATGGATGAAGATCCCTGGTGATCCTGTACAGAATTATATAGTCAGAATGGAATTTATTCCTTCTACAGGGAATATGCTTATCCAGCAGCTTAACCGGAAACAGAATATCAGCAGGCTGTTCATTTCAGATCCTGTTACAGGCGAGGCGAAACTGATTTTTGAGGAATCAGACAAAGCATGGGTTGACCTTATACCGGGAGAAAACAGTTACAGCATTGATTACACAAACAATTTCACATGGATGAACGGGGGTCGTGATATTCTCTGGACATCTGAGAAGGACGGATGGAATCATCTTTATCAGCTTTCACCTGAAGGGAAACCGGAACGATTATTAACCATTGGTGATTATGATGTCATATCCCTGAAAAATATTGACTCAAAATCAGGATATCTGTATTTTATGGCCTCTCCGGAAAATGCCACTCAAAACTATCTTTACCGTACGAGCCTGAAAAAACCCGGTAAACCGGAGCTTGTCAGCCCGCTATCTCTAAAGGGTACTCATAACTATTCAATTTCCCCAAATAGCAAATTCGCCTGGCATACTTTCTCAAACCATTTTACAAGACGTTCTTCTGAATTTATATCACTGCCCGATCATAAACCGCTGAACCCGGATGACAATATTATTTCACGACTCGACTCCCTTAAGGTAAGCACCACAACAGAATATTCAAGAGTAACCATACCCGGGAATATTGAACTCGATTATATGATGGTAAAACCCGGGAATTTCGATCCATCAAAAAAATATCCTGTGCTTTTTTATGTTTATACCGAACCTGCCGGTACTACGGTAAAGGATGCTTTCGGGGCTGATCAGAATTATCTGTATAATGGAGACCTCTCTGCTGATGGCTATGTTTATATCTCTATTGATAACCGTGGTACTCCGGCACCAAAAGGACGGGAATGGAGAAAATCCATCTACAGGAAAATCGGACAGATAAATATAAGTGACCAGGCAATGGCTGCCACAGAATTGCTGAAGGCAAATAGTTTTCTCGATCCTGATCGGGTTGCTGTATGGGGCTGGAGCGGAGGAGGTACTGCAACGCTTAATCTGATGTTTCAGTATCCCGAAATCTATAAAACAGGCATATCAATTGCTGCTGTCGGGTATATGTTCACCTATGACAACATTTACCAGGAACGCTATATGGGTTTGCCTCAGGAAAACAGGGTTGACTATATTAAAGGTTCACCAATAACCCATGCAGGTAACCTTAAAGGCAATCTGCTGTATATTCATGGAACAGGTGACGATAATGTTCATTACCAGAATGCCGAGATGCTGGTCAATGAACTTATAAAGTATAAAAAAATCTTCCAGTTCATGCCCTACCCTAACCGTACACATGGCATTTCGGAAGGTGAGGGAACTACAGAACATTTACAGGCACTGTACACTGACTACCTGAGAAAAAATTGTCCCCCCGGACCCAGGTAATTGATTAATTAAAAATATGCAGGGATGTATTTCATTAAAATAATACCTGTAAATTACCATATAAAATTTGTTCAATTATAACTTTCTGACAAACCTTAAAAGAATGACTTACCCATCAAGAAGAGAATTCATCAGATCTGCTGCAGTAATGGCTGGAACATCAGCCCTGACGGGACTCACAGGGTGTATAACCAATGAGGGTAAAAAATCAGGAAGTGCTGATTCGATGATACACCCCCTTAATTTTATTAAGAGGGAGAATATAAAAATTACCGACATCAAAGTTACGCTTCTCTCCTACCTTTTAAAACCGGAAGAACTGTGGACTGACGGTGATGATAATGGCATCATATGGCAAACTTCCTCCGTTATCACTGAAGTTTTTACTGATGCCGGTATTACAGGTATCGGCGGATCAAGCCGTTATAACGGGCCTGAAGAGATGAAGGCATATACTGAAAAAGTAATAAAGCCTTTGCTGATTGGTAAAAATCCATTCGACGTTGAGATACTTACCGGGGGGATTTCCGGAGGAGGTGTCAGGGGAGCATGGGCCGGTGTTGATGTTGCACTCTGGGATATTATAGGAAAAGCAAAAAGCTTGCCTCTTTATAAAATTTTAGCACCTGATGTTGAACCCCAGACTCATCTAAGGGTCTATGCAAGCGGAGGTGAATTCACATGGAGAAAAGACTCCGGTTTTACCGACATAGGTCCTGAAAGCCATATCAGGCAGGCCCTGGAACATAAAAAGGAGGGTTATACTGCTTTTAAGTTCAGGATGGGAGGAGGATTTGGAAAACTTGGGATTACCTTAAAGGATTACATTCCGCATCTGTACAAGTTAAGGGAAGCCGTGGGACCGGATTTCGATCTTATCCAGGAAGCAAACACCAGGTGGTCGGTAGAACAATGCCTGGAGATATGCCCTGTACTTGAGGAGCTAAAATTCCTGTGGTTTGAGGAACCTACAAAGAGAGTTTTGGAGGATTATCTGAAAATAAAGCAGGCACTTCCTACAGTAAAGTTATCCGGTGGTGAGGGAAGAAATAACAGGTACCAGCTTGCAGAATGGGTCGATACCGGTGCATATGATATTATCCAGTCAGGCTGTGATGATGCAGGAATGACGGAAAACTGGTATATAGCAAGGATGGCCCATACACGTGGAAGGCTCTTTACCGGACATAACTGGCAGGATGGCCTGATAACTATTGCCAATGCCCATTTACTGGCTGCTTTACCAAACAGGTTTTTACTCGAAACAAATATGACAGCAAACCCGTTGAAAGAAGGGCTGTTCAAGGAAAAAGTAGTTGTGAAAAACGGATATCTCGATATCCCTGACAAACCAGGATTGGGGGTTGAGCTTATTGAAGGTCTGGCAGAACAGTACCCATATATACCGGGATACTGGAACAGACCGGATCCCGGCATGCCTAAATAGGATAATTATTTTACAAAGCTTTTAATATCAGAGATTTAACATACAATAAAAAAGCATCATCTCTATGAAAAACTTATACATTTTCCTATTTTTATGCTTTTCATATCAATCTGAAGCAATCCCTAATCCGGAGCCTGTTCCTTTCTGCAATGATGAAACTGACAAAGAGATTATTCATATTCAGGAAGTTTATAAAACTGCAGACACATTCAACCTGAAGGTTGATATTTTCTACAACAAACAAACCCTTGAAAAAGAGAATAATACGGCCATTGTTTTCTTTCATGGTGGTGGCTGGGCATATGGTACTCCCTCTGAGTTTTTTTCAACCTGTGAACGTTATGCAGCAATGGGTATTGTTACTTTTTCTGTTCAATACCGCTTATCAATTGATAAGGGAGTTACACCTCATAAAACAATCAGTCCGATCGAATGTGTTATGGATGCAAAATCGGCAATGCGATGGGTAAGGGAAAATGCAGACAAATTCCGTATTGACAGGAACAAGATAGTGGCATCCGGTCAGTCTGCCGGTGGTCATCTTGCTTTATGCACAGCCATGATTGATGAGCACAATGAAAAGGCGGATAACATGGCCATTAGTTGCCGGCCTGATGCATTGCTATTGTTCTCATCATGCGTAAATGCGGTCGAAGGCTGGTGTGACAGACTGCTTGCTGAACGGAGGGAAAAAATATGGAGCATCTCTCCTGCCCATAATATGAAAAAAGGATTACCTCCAATGATTGAATTTCACGGTCTGGATGATGAACAGGTTCCCAAATGGACAGTTCAGTTTTTTGAAATTGCAATGAGGGAGAATGGAAATTATTTTGAACTTCATACATATGCAGGAAAAAAACATTACCTGGGTGATGGAAATCCAAAGTACTCCCGATACTATGATGATGAAATACTGAAGATAACTGATGATTTTCTCAGAAAATTCAAATTTCTAAACTGATACTGAAATACACCACCTGCACATGCAGATGCCTGCTGCAATATTATTTATCCTTTCTGTACTCTTAGTCGGGATATTACCGGTGCCTGTACTTTACGGACTTTCAGGCATCGTAAAGATATTTGCATTCCGGGTTATTGGCTACCGGAAAGTTATGGTCAGAAATAATCTTACAAGTTCTTTTCCGGAGATGGCCAAGGATGAAATAAACCGGCTTACCAGGCTATATTATAAAAACCTTGCTGATATTTTAATTGAAGGTATTTGGGCATTTACGATCTCGAAGAAACAATTACTCAGGCGCTACCGTATTTTAAATCCTGAAGTGCTCACGCCATTCTCCGGATCTGGTCAAAGTATTATAGGAGTAACCGGTCATTATAACAATTGGGAATGGGGCAGCCTGTCAGCAAGCCTCCAGACAGATTTCAATATTATTGCTTTTTACAAACCTATGAGTAACAGGTATATAGATAAATTTGCCCGATGGAGCCGTTCAAGGTTTGGAACTACCCTTGTTTCAATAATGGAAACATCCTCAAGCTTTGAAAAATGGAAAGATATGAAAACGATGTTCCTTATGGCTGCTGATCAGGGAATGCCAAAAAAATTCAGCGAAAGAGCTTACTGGATCCGGTTTCTGAACCACGGTATTCCTTTCCTTCACGGGATGGAAAAACATGCCAGGTTACATAACCTTCCGGTTATTTATATAGATGTTCAGCGTGAAAAAAGAGGATGGTACACCCTTGAATTATCAGTACTTACAGCACATCCTCTTGATCTGGAAAACGGACAACTGACTGAAATGTATGCACGAAAACTGGAGTCGGTTATCCTCAAAAAACCCGAGAACTGGTTATGGTCACATAACAGGTTTAAGTTATCACGATAGATACATCTTATCTATCTCATCCCTGAATTGCTCAATCAGCATGTTCCGCCTTATTTTCAGTGTATTTGTAAGCATTCCGTTCTGTATACTGAAAGGTTCAGGAAGTAATTTGAACCTGATTACTTTTTCATAATTTGCAAGTTCCTCCTGAATCTTATGTATCCGTTCTGAATAGAATTCAATAATCTCCTTTCGTACTACTAGTTCAGCTTCATCCAGAGTTTTCAATCCTATTCTTTCAGCCTCAATTTTAAGTGCATGGAAAGAGGGCACTATCAAAGCAGTTATATACTTCTTTTTATCACCAATTGCTATAATCTGTTCAATGTAAGGATCCTGACCAAACAGAAGTTCAATCTTCTGTGGAGATACATATTTCCCCGAAGATGTCTTCATAAGATCCTTGAGCCTGTCGGTCATCACGATATCTCCGGACTGGGTTATATATCCCTGGTCACCGCTGTGATACCATCCGTCAATAAGTGTTTTTGCTGTCTCATCAGGCTTATTGAAATAACCTTTGAATATAGTTTCTCCCTTTACCAGTATTTCTCCCTGTTCACTGATTTTAACTTCTACTCCCGGCATTATAGAACCACAAGTGTCAAAATCATACCTGTCGTTTCTGAAACATGAAACTGTAGCAGAAGTTTCAGTTGCTCCATAACCATAGGTGATAAAGATGCCTGTGGCATGAAAGAACCTGAGCAGCACAGTACTGATTGCAGCTCCTGCACATGGCATATATCTGAAGTTCCCACCAAAAATATTCCTCAGCTTTTTAAGGACCAGAGCATCAGCTATTTTGTACTTAAGTCCGGTAACAAGAGGTGGTTTTTGATTTTTACTCAGGAATGAAGAGTGGTCATGTCCGGTCTTAACAGCCCATCTGAAGATTTTTTTCTTGGCAGGTGACCATTTCGATAATTCTGCCTGTATTCCCTCGTACGTTTTTTCAAAAAAACGGGGAACCGTGCACATCAGAGTTGGTTTAATAACAGGCAGATGTTTTACTATTTCGCGGGGATTATCAATGAATACATTTGTGGCACCTTTATAAAGCATGTAGTAAGTCCACATCCTTTCGAAAACATGGCTCAGCGGTAAAAAACACACGGAGACATCAGCTTCATTTACTTCGAGCCTTTCATCGTGAATACTGAATGCATAGAGGAAATTATTGTGAGTAAGCATTGCTCCTTTTGAATCGCCAGTGGTGCCTGAAGTATATATAATTGTAACCAGGTCATCGGTTAGCATTTCCGACATCCTGTATTTCAGTTCAGCTTCAAAATGCTTTCCTTCATCTATCGAGAGAAACTTTCCCCAGCTTATACAACCATCTTTTTCCGGTGCTATGTCTGGATCAAATACCACAATTGTTTTCAGAGAAGCTGTATTATCGAGTAGCCATAAAGCCTTTTCATACTGTTCCCTGTTTCCCGCAAAGATCAGCTTCATCCTGGTTTCATCAACAATATATTTAAGCTGCTGTTTTGAAGCAGTGGAATAAAACGGGACGACCACTCCCCTGATTCCCATAATTCCAAGGTCTGTAAAGATCCATTCAGGACGGTTATCACTGAATATGCCAATGTTCTCAAAAGCCTCTGCTCCTAATGAGAGCAATGACCTGGATACCCTGTTTGAATAATCAGCAAGACTGTCCCAAGTGAATGTTTTGTATGAATTGCTTTGTGGATCTCTCTGTCTGAACACTTCACGGGAGTTATACCGTAAAGTATTCTCTGCCACCATTTTTACAATATTTTCCTTCATAATTTATAAAATAAAATTTCTCTCCGGCAGTTTCAATCCGGATCCACTCATAAGCCCGAAATTCAGAAGTATATTCAGAGTCCTTGTTTACTTTTCACCAGCAATATCGAGAATTTTTATCTCGGCGGGTGAACTTACCATATCAGCTATTGTCTGACCGAATTCCTTAAAATAAGGGGTTGCAAAATGGAAATCAATTGCTTCCTGGTTATCATAGGTTTCCACAAATATGAAACTTGTCTTTTCATATGGATCCTGGTAAAGTTTGTAACCACGGCAGCCCGGTTCCTTGTTTGAATTTTCCACCATTACTTTTGCAGCCGTTATAAAATCAGCTTCTTTTCCTGGTTTAACAAATACTTTTGCGGTGATCATTTTTTTAATGATTGCAGGCTGAACAGATGTTTCAGGCTGGGCAGGGACAGCAGGTGTCTGTTGCTTACATGCCACACCTGCATAAAACATGATAACAAACAGGATCAGAATCTTTGTTTTCATTACGGTTTGATTTTAATGGTAATGGTCAAAAGTAACAATTTTCATGAACTTAACTGATTTTATTGCTTCACCAGTTCCACCCTCCTGTTTTTTGCTTTATCTTCTAAAGTATCATTCGATACAACCGTAGCATGCGATGTAAATCCAATTGAACCAATATGATCCATAACTTTCAGATTTTACAGTCAGCATATTTTGTTTCTGATCTTCAAAAAATATTTCATACCATACATCAAAAAAAATTGTTCTTTAAATTAATTTTATATGAATTAAACAATTGAATAAAAATAAGATACCTTTAACCCAATAAAAGCTAATATTAAAGTGATTAAAGCCGGGACCATACACAAATGAAAGGAGATCACACAAATAAAAAAATGATTTTGACAGCTACATTTTATTCCATTCCAATTTTAAGCTTTTTATTATTAAGCGGTTGTTCAGGATCCTCTATGGATTCACACAATGTTGGTTATGATCCCTATATTGTTCATGACACCGTTCATGCGGTAACTGGGGAGGAGCACAAGGTATTGACGATTCTGTTTTCCCAAAAAAATGGTTGTGGATTATGTGAGAGTCTATCAATTTCAGTAAGATGAGAAAATGAGGTTATTAAAAGTTTCTTTTTTCCTGGAGATTTTTCTCCTTTCCTGCAACGATGGCACTTCTGAAAAATTTTTGAAATCAGCTATTGATGTTGCTGAACAATATGCTGTTAATCAACTAACAGTAAAAGAGAAAAAAATTACAAAAGATGGAATTACTGTTATTGGTTCGGAAGAGAAAAAATATGTTATTGATCCTTCCAAAGTATTCACCGGCAATATTAACGACGACGATGAACCGGATGCCGTAGTTACAATAGTTTCATTTTTACAAAACAGGCTATTGTTAACGGAACATCTGATTATGTTAAATGAAGGAGGTGAACTTATTATAATAAGATCCGTTGAATCTGATATGAGGATACTTGGCCTGAACAACAGAATAATTACAGCAAAGGTGCCAACTCATCCAAGAAGTTCACCACTTCATTATTGTGAAGAATGCCAGGAGATAAGAAATTACCGATATGCTGATGGAGATCTTAAGGAAATAAAATGATTTCCCTTGCATTATTTGCTTATTTGTTTTTTATACACCGGACTGAGAATCCACATTTTATCTTGTCATGACCTCCATAGATCTTACCTGTATTGTAATAGATTCCATGGTTCCATGCCAGCGCATCATTGTATCTGGTTGATGTCCACCAGGCGGCAAAAGAATCACCATTCATCGGAAATTCACCTATTGCCTGCCGGCTTCCACCGGGAAGCGCACTGAATCCAAATTCATCTGTTGTAACCACAATATTGTTATGCCAGTAATCGGCATGGGTACTTTTTATCCTTGCACCGGCAGTATTTGAATCACCCAAAGACATTATCAGTTCAGCCCATTCAGCTTTTGATGGTACGTGCCAGCCTGAAGGGCAGAGTTTCCCCGTTTCAACCGAAAAAAAATTATACAAGGCGCCAAGGTCATTCTTATTTCCAGGATCATTATTAAACCAGCAATATGCCGGTCCGGTTGAATTTGCCCATATCTCATCCTGTACCACGTTCTTTATAGGCGTTCCGTCATTAAGCCGGGTAGTGCTAAGGTTCTCGACCATCCAGACCTGTTTTCCAATTTTTACTGAAGTATACAGGTTACCGTCTGCATCTTTTATAATCTGTCCGGATGAGATACAGCAAACCGAAGTCATCAGAACAAAATGAAGAAAAAATAACAGCTTTGTTTTGAGTGAAAATATCATCCCTATTTAATATTTAACTTAAACACCTTTGCTTTAGAACGGTTAAATCCTGCTATAAGTATTGGAGAATCACCTTCATTTATGAAGATCAGTGATTCCACCATCCCGTGAAGAAGTAATCCGCTTTCGGAAGGAGCCAGAAAAGTAAACCTTTCAGAGCCATGAGGTGTCACTATATTATTATTCAGCATCACAACACCTTTCAGTGCATCATAGTAGCCTGTCGCAAGTTCAAAAGAATGATCATTACCACCAAGAATAATATCCGGTAGAGAATCCTTATTAATATCCTCAACCAGAATCTTTTTGACCGGCGATACCTGTAGCTCCGAAGGAAGTGCTTCCCATCTGAATCTGTCTCCATCATTCCAGATAATACCGCTGGTTGTTGTATTGACTTCAAGTGAAAAATCAATCCTTTTCCTCATATTATTACCAAGGATATCATCAACGGTCGCTATTCCGAATGAGGCATAAGTGGTGAATTTTAAGCTGAAGTAAGGTGACTGAGACCACAATTCATCGAGATAGTTAATCGGATACTCTTTCATTATTCCTGACTGATCAGGAAAGAAGGCTGTAACAAACGGATCGAGATTTCCATCAAGATCAAAATCAATCACATATAAATTCATCGGATACTTTTCACTGGCAGAAAAGCGGTTATTCAATCCGAGGTTTCCTGCTATGTAATCATCATCACCATCGTTGTCAAAATCACCTGCTGCGATCGAGAACCACATCCCCTGCATTTTTTCAATTTCAGGAATAAGCTGTTGCTGCAGATACTTTCCCTGCACATTCTTCAAAACAGCAATTGAATTCCATTCCCTGGTTACCAGAAGGTCAGTCCAGCCATCATTGTCATAATCTGTCCATACAGCATCTGTAACCATTCCCAGATTGAGCTTCGAGGCAGAATCAGTTTTTAAGCTGCCATTCTCATTTAATATCAGCCAGGAGTGATTTGAATAAGGAAACATACCCTTTTTTATTCGGGCACCAATGAATATGTCAGGCCATCCGTCTTTATTGAAATCACAGGTACGGACAACCGAAGCAGGGAATGAAGGCACTGGAAGTTTCATTCTCATAAATGATTGTCCGGTATTCAAATAAACAAAATGTTCATAAGTGCTTTCCTGCAGACTTTCATATCCGCCGGCCACAGCTATGACATCATTATCTCCATCTTTATCCACATCGATAACAGAAAAGTCAGCTTCAGAAAACGGCCTGTTGCCTGTAAGCCCTTTAATATTTGAATTTATGAACTCTTTGCCTTTCCTCAGAAAAACACAAGTAGGCTTTTCATTAGTAGAGCCTGCAATCAGATCAGTTACTCCGTCATTGTCAATGTCACCTGATGAAATCCTTGGGCCAATCTGGGAGTATTTATGAGGGATTGTCTTCTGATTCAGCACATAATCAATAAAATCTCTCTGCTGGTGTTCATATTGCAAAATACTGTCTGTTTGTGTGAACAAAGTCGGTATGATTTTCTTTGCATCCAACTCTTTATCGGAAATCTGTGCATCACCAGCAGATAATGATATAATCTTATTGCACGGTATATCTTTCAAAAAAGTGACTCCTCCCGGGGCCGGCCACGTTATCCTCATTGAATCAATTGTTTTATACTGACCGGTTCCGAAATGCAGAACTGGTGAGACAGAAGAGGCATAACCCCTGCTTAAAAAATTTTCAGAATACTGATATTTACCTCCTGTCCATATTTCAGTTTTAGCACCAACTGCCATTGTATTACGATCACTCCCTTCAAGCTTTATTTCAATAAAGTTTGATCCCCCATCAGAATGTTCCATTGTGGTATTCTGCAAAATAAAAGCGCTGTCATTAAGATTATTAATTACATAGTCCAGGTCGCCATCATTATCAAGATCTGCAAAAGCTGCACCATATGAGAATGAAGGAATATCAGGCAGCCAGTCTGTCCTTTTTCTGAAATCGGTGCAATTGACATTCTCAAATGCCAGGTTTGGTACTTTTATTGCCGGGGCCATTGAGATCAGTACTTCATCTGAAGCATAGGTGCCCTCTGCAATTACTTTGAGTCTTGTCCAGTCTTTATCTGTTTCGTCCCTGGGAAAACCGTTTGAAACAATCAGGTCCTTATCTCCGTCATTATCATAATCGGCAAACAATGGGGACCAGCTCCAATCCGTTGCCGCTATTCCGAGTTTCTGCCCAATCTCACTTAATGGCAGCATTCGTCCGTTAAGGAATCCATTATGGAGATGCAGCATATTTCTTATGTACTGATGTTCAAAACCATATTTTTCATCATTTATATAATAGATGTATGAATACCCATTAATCGATTGCTTCAGCTTATGATACTGCTGAGGCAGCATATCCGTTGTATATATATCAGTATAGCCGTCATTATTGATATCAGCCATATCATTACCCATGGATGATCTTGACTGGTAAGAAAGGTAATATCCTATGTCATTTCTGAAAGTACCGTTTCCCAGGTTTATATATAATAAATCATTGGAAATAAAATCGTTTGAAACGTAGATATCAGGATACCCGTCTTTATTGATATCTCCTACTGCCAGCCCCAGACCGAATCCTTCGTATAAAATACCGGCCTCTATTGTTACATCAGTGAAAGATCCGTCCCCGTTATTCCTGTATAACCTGTCGTTATTTGATGCAGATCCATCTGTTATCTTCTCCCTGTAACTCGTGTTCATCCTCGAGTTTACCGTATTATTTAAAATATACAGATCGGCATCTCCATCAAGATCATAATCAAGGAAAGCTGCGCAGACAGAAAATGAAGTATCTGCAACACCATACTCTTCAGCTTTTTCGGTGTAATGTGGCAATCCGTCAGGACTTTTGCCATCACTGACCCATAGTCTGTTTTTCCTTCTTTCTGGTTCCTTATATCTTGTAGATGTCAAATATATGTCAGGAACTCTGTCGTTGTTAACATCAGCAATTGTAACACTACTGTACCATTGATCATTGCTTAGCCCCTTAAAACAATAAGTGATATCCCTGAATCTGAATTTACCAAGATTGAGATAGACTTTTGAGGAGACCTGATTGCCCGCAAAAATAATATCCTGAAGACCGTCCCCATTAAGGTCTGCGATTCCCACACCAGCACCGTTGTAAATATATTCAAACCTCATCAGGTTGAAGGTATCACTTTCAGATATGGTATTACTGAAGTCGATACCCGAATCAGAAGGATCAATCAGTCTGAATTTGTCAGGAGAAGAACATGCAATAAGAAGAAGACAGATTAAGAATATTACATTCTTCATTAAACCACTCATACGGATAAAAGGTTATTTGTAAAGTCTGAGAATAATAAGGGCTAAATATATGAAATATATCAAAGGTATCCTTAGTACAGGATTCTGTACAAAAGAGAGAGGGTGCCATCCAAAGACACCCTCATTCTTATTCGCTTATTGATCAGGACTACCTGTTCTGCACCAGTTTTCCATTACTTATGTCAATCTGGCGCTGAGGAATAGGAAATGTGACATCTTCAGGTCCGGCAACAGCCGCACCATAAAGAGCTGAACCCCATGGCATTGTTTTCTCATAGGCCAGAATTCTGTTAAGCTCATTAACAGTAATTCCCCACCTGTTAAGGTCGAAATACCTGTGACCTTCCTGGCCAAGTTCAAGCTTCCTCTCCATTCTGAGTGCATATTGTGCAGCGGCTTTATCGGCAAATGCAGAAGTATATTGAGCTATCTGGTAATCAGCAGCATTTGTACCATTTGGCATTTTTACAAAACCGGCCGGGTTTGCAGCTCTGGCTCTTACCAGGTTAATATTGGTGCGTGCACCCTCAAGGTCTCCTGTTTCGATCTGGCACTCTGCAATAAGCAGCAATAAATCTGCATATCTGATCATACGATAACCATTTGCTGTATATCCTGATGTCCAGTTACCAACCTCTGTATAAGTACCCTCCTGTGACTTCTTATAAACCTGTTTTTTAGGACTGTATGGTCCTGAATATGTCTGGTCCCTTATCCAGTCTGTCCCGGTGTGCAGACCCCAGTCCCAGTAAGGAATGCCTCTTCTACCTACAGACCAGTCAAGTCTTGGATCAAGCGGGCCTGTATCAGGAGTATAAGAAGCAGTAACTGCAAGTCCCTGATCATTCTTAACAGGACTGGCGTTATATGTATAGTTTGGCAGTGGCAAACCGGATGCAGTCCTGAATGAGTTTACAAATTCCTGGGTCGGATTAAAGAAACCGCAGCAACCTCCTGGAGAACCTCCTCCTTTATAAGGAAAGTTAAGAACTTCGCCAAAACCACCATTATTTCCACCAGATCCGTCATTAACTGAATACTGAACAGTATAAATTGCCTCTATACCATTTCGTTTTTCAATATCAAATATTTCACCATAGGTAGGAGCAAGTCCGATTGCGGAACCATCAGGTTTTGTACCGGATTTGGCTGAATTAAGATTTGTGAGAGCATTTGTATAGTCCTTGTTCATCTGCATAAGAACTTTCCCAAGAATTACCTTACATACAGTGCCATTCCATTTACCAACAGCACCCATGTTATTGGGGAGCTTTGTACCTTCAGTAATGTCAGCAATAATTTTAGCTTTCACATCCTCAGTATTAGTAGCTTCAGCAGGGTTGGTATCCTCATCTATATATGGAATCTTTTCCCACATTCTCCATGCCTCGAAATGGTACCACCCACGCAAAGCCCTTGCCTGTTGCAGCCACAAATCGGCTTTAGCCTGATCAATCTTCCCATCCTTAAGTGCACCTTCAACAACCATTATAACACTGTTGCATCTTGAAACGGATTCATAAACCTGTCTCCATTTTACATTAAGGTAGGGGTTTGTGGCAGTTTCAGAAAAGGTCTGCAAAGGATTGATATCCTGCTGGTCACCCGAGTCAGTTCCTTTGTTTGATTCCATACCGCGTATTGAACCATAGACCCAGTTGGTAGAAGCTGATCCCCATCCGAATTGCCAGGACATGCCATCCAGCATAGAATAAGCTCCGACAAGTAAGGCTTCAATTCCCTTTTCGTTAGCCAGCAAGCTCTGGTCAAGGCTTCCTGCAGGCTTTACGTCAAGGAAACTCTGCTTGCATGATGAGAAGGAAAGCATCAGTGCAAGTGTCATTATAAATATTGTGTATCTGCTTTTCATATTCTTCATATTTAAATATTAGAAATTGACATTAAGTCCAAACAGGAATTGTTTAACAAGAGGGTAGTTACCACCATCAAATCCAAAGCTTCTGTCATCACCACCCAGTTCAGGATCAAGTCCTGAGTACTTTGTTAATGTAAACAGGTTAACAGCCTGCAAATAACATCTTATTGAACCAATATTAGCCTTGTCTGTTACCGCTTTTGGAATAGTATATCCAAATTGAAGGTTTTTCAGTCTCAGGAATGAGCCATCCTCAATGAAATAGCTGGTATACTGAGTATTTGTTGAGAAGTTGGATATATTAGTCGCTTTCGGAACCGTAGTATTCATATTGGAAGGAGTCCAGCTCTCATTTAAAAGCCTTGTACTCTTCTGTCCCTGGAATGAAGGCCAGAAATCGGTCCACCACTTATTATAATTCAGAATATCGTTACCCTGTGATCCGTAAAGGAATGCAGTAATATCGAAATTCTTATAGGTAAGGGCTAGGTTAATACCGTAAGTGAATTTCGGGTTCGGGTTTCCAATATAGGTTCTGTCATCTGGAGTTATCTCACCATCACCGTCTGTATCCTGGAATCTGAAGAATCCCGGAGCAGCACCATCCTGATCAGCTGCTGATGACACTTCAGAAGCATCACTAAACAAACCAATTACCTGGTAGCCATAGAATGAAGACATCGGATGACCTACTTCATTCCTTGAATAAGAACCGATCCTGGATCCTCCTGAATCGAAGAATTTAATCCCTTCAGCAATTTCATCGATATTGTTCCTGTAGGTGGTCATCACAACTGATCCATCAAAACCAAGGTCACCAAAGTCATTCCGGTAAGACAATTCAAGATCAATACCTGTATTTGACATTGAAGCTACGTTAACATATGGAGCGTCTGCTGCACCTGCAGTACCCGGCAGTTCAACCTGATAAAGCAGATCCTCTGTTTTCTTTGAGTACCAGTCAAACTTAACTCCGATTTTTTCATTAAGAAGAAAGGCTTCAAAACCTATATCAGATGTAATGTTTGTTTCCCATTTTGCATTAAGGTTACCAATTCGTGTCGGACGGAAACCTTGTACGGATGAATTAAAGGTACCATTAATATCATAGAATGATGATCCCGGATCACCTCCATATGAATAGAACTGGTTCTGTGGCGAAACAGCCAGCTGGTTACCCATGGTTCCATATGATCCCCTGATCTTCAGATCATTTATGAAGGTAATATTCTGGAAGAAGGCTTCCTTACTTATACGCCATCCAAGTGAAAATGAAGGGAATATACCATAGCGGTTATCTTCCCCGAATCTTGACGATCCATCACGGCGGACAGTTGCACTTAGCATATACCTGTCCATGAGTGAATAATCGGTCCTTATGAATTGTGACAGAAGAGCTGTTGGTGTATTGAGGCTTGAGTTTGCATTTATGAGGTTTGCTCCGTTATCGAGTGTCCTGAAAAGGACATCATCGGTAAAGTATCCTGCACGGTTTCCTGAAACATTCCGGCCTATGCCGTATTTCACAGACTCATAGCCACCTACAGCAAGTATTTTGTGTTGACCGAAAGTCTTATCTAAGGTAAGAGTGTTCGTCCATACCCAGTCACTACCATACCATGCCCCTTCACTGAAGCTGTTCGTAGAGTTGTTCTCTGAGCGCTCATAAGTCTTATATGAATAGCTTACCCAGTAACCGTTATTAAAGGTACCTCCAATAGTTGATCTGAAATTCAAACCCTTAAAAATATTTATATCAAGATAGGTACTTCCTATAAGCCTCATACTCCAGTTGTTATTATCCTTATTGCGGATACGTGTTGCAACAACATTTTCCGACTGGCCCAGTCGGGGTGCAATACCTGTTCCTCCATATTCCCCTACAAGGAAGGCATGTGTAAGACCATTTGGCACTGCTACTGTCATATAAACAGGAATGATTGGTTGTGTCCTGTAAGATGCCATTTGTATAGGACTGCCTTCATCATTGTTTGAAACACCGTGTCCCGTTCTGTATGCCATTGTAAGATTTTCACCAAACTTGATCCTGTCTTTCATGAATTTGAATTCGGAGTTGAAGCGGACAGTATATTTATTTGCATCTGTATAATTCACAATACCCTGTTGCTGAAGAGCGCCAATCGCAGCAAAAAATCTTGTATTATCTGTACCACCTGAGAGTGAAATATCGTGGTTCTGTGTGAATGCATTTCTTGTGATTGCATCATACCAGTCTGTATCTCCTGCCCAGTTTGGAAGTGAAGGACTGGCTGCTGAAGATGGACCATAAATGGGATGAGTTTCAGAAGTTCCATCATTTTTGTATACTAACCACTGAAGGTTGGCATATCCCTGGGCACTCAGAAGATCCTGCGGCCCTTCCCCCGGATCGAGGAAACCCATATACATACTGTAATTTACCTTGGCGCCCTTGCTTCCTTTCTTGGTAGTTACTATAATTACACCATTCGAGGCTCTTGAACCATAAATGGAAGCAGCTCCGGCGTCTTTAAGCACAGATAATGATTCAATATCGTTAGGATTCAATGAAGATATATCCTGGGTGGGGACTCCGTCAACAATGTACAAAGGATCATTGTTCTCAAATGAACTGAATCCCCTGATCCTTACCTTAGCAGTTTCACCCGGACGGCCATCACCAACAACAGTGACACCAGCTGTACGACCCTGAAGAGAGTTACTTACGTTTCCCGTCGGGATTGCCGTAAGTTTTGCAGGCTCTACAGTGGCTACTGCTCCGGTCAGGTCCCTTCTTCTCTGTGCGGTATAACCTGTAACAACAACCTCCTGAAGCGCTTTAACATCAGCAACAAGAACCATATCGATAGTTGTCTGGTTCCCGACATCAGCTGATTTCGTTACATACCCGATAGAAGAGAATACAAGTGCAACTCCACCTGCAGGTACTCTGATAGAATAGGTACCATCGAGGCCTGAAATGACTCCGATTGTTGTACCCTGAACGGTAATGTTAACACCGGGAAGCGGCCCCTCGCCTTCGGCGGTAACCGTACCGGATATGGTCCTTTCCTGTGCAAATAGAGCACCGGTACTCAGGACCGAGCATACTACAAACAGCGAAAAACGCTGTAACAATTTTAAAATTTGCATAGTTAGTTAAGTGTTAGATTATGGTAAATAAAAGAAAATGCGCCCATCAGCTAAAGTTTAAAATATTACATCAGAAACGTGATCAGGTTTATTGTATAAAATTCGCTCGAAATTATGAAAATTATTTATTAAACAGTCAACAATTTTGTTAAAATTCTTTAACTCTTATAAAGTGATATTTATCACTATTTATCCTATTTATTTTATTTCGAGGATATTAAACTGTACTTTTAATTTAGTTGAACTTAAGATTTTATAATGATGCTGCGAAAACATGTAACTGCACTGATCCTTTTAACAGTTTACATAACTGTTTGCTCTTCTCAGTCAAACAAAACCTATTGTAATCCCCTGAATTTAGATTATGGCTTCACTCCAATTCCCGATTTCTCTGCATGGGGAAAACACAGAGCAACAGCTGATCCGGTAATTGTCAGCTACAGGAATGCTTATTTCCTTTTCTCCACAAATCAATGGGGATACTGGTGGAGTATGGATCTCTTATCATGGAATTTTGTACCCCGGAGGTGAAATAGCACGAATAGAATAAAAGAGTCATTTCTACTTAACTCCAGCCAGGTTTTTCCCTCAGATCACTTCTTTGTTTATTGCTTTACCAGTTCCACCCTCCTGTTTTTTGCTTTACCTTCCTCAGAATCATTTGAAGCAACAGGAGCAAGCGATGCAACTCCATAGGCTTTAAGTCGGTCTGCTGAAATGTCGTAATTTGCTGTTAATGAATTAACAACAGCGTCCGCACGTTCTTTTGAAAGTTTCAGGTTGCTTTCGATATTTCCCACATTGTCTGTATGCCCTACAACATAAAGCTTCAGATATGTGATATTCTTCAGAAGCAAGGCAATCTGGGAAATAGCTTCTGCAGATTTTTCATTTATATCTGATTTCCCGGTCTCAAAATAAATTCCATATACTGCAACATGACCAGTACTGTTGATGTTGTCTCCCATGGCATTTGCATCAGCAACAATTTCTTGTTTCATTATCTGCCTTTCAACTATATTCAGACGATACAAATTGTTATACGATCTTACTTCAAGCCATGTCTCTTTGTCATCCTTCTCAACCAGGATGGTTGACATCTTGTTAAAGTTGTCATCAAACAACACCTTACCCCCGATTTTTTTCAATGCATCCTGGATATTCCTCCTTATTTTAAGTTCTCCGGGTTCCTGTGCTCCGGTTTTAAGTCTATATTCAATATAATACTTATGCCCTTCAATAATATTCGGTTTCTTGTCTGCACCTATAAACTTGTAGCTATTAAATTCAGATTCCTCATAGTTTGATAACCAGAAATCAGGCATGCGGGTAAGCAGAGGATGATCTTTACTGCCTTTGATATCCTGTTGAGGGGCTTGTGAGAAGCCATTAAAAGAAACCAGTATGAGCAGACTACCAATTAAATAACAATATCTTTTCATGTTGTTCAGATTTATTCTACAATATCATAAAGATAATAAACAGACGGAATTTCAAATTCCGTTCCGGTAGTAATATTTATGAAACAACCGGGGATCTCAGAATGAAATAAAAAAGGAGAGAGATTTTGCTATTTGCTTTCTTTATACTCTTTAATCAAGGATTGGAAGACCTCCTTAACTGATGATATCCTTGTTGCCCTGAAGGCATTGCTTCCTGCAAAAGCATATCCGTTTTCAAAATTACCCTTTACTGCATTTATCAGTGCGACAATAATGCAATAAGGGCTTCTTGAGATATCGCAGGTCTTAATGCATTTGAAGGGGCAGCTTTTTGGTTGTTTTTTGCCATCCCTTACTTTCTGTATGAAATTTGAGAAAATGGCTCTGCCGGGCATTCCTACCGGGCTCTTTATTATTTCTATGTCCTTCTCCTCAGCATTGATGTATGCCTGCTTGAATCCAACTGAAGCATCACATTCTTCTGTTGTTACAAAACGTGTTCCCATCTGAACACCTGAAGCTCCCAGCTTCATTATATCATTTATATCCCCGCCTGTATAAATTCCTCCGGCAGCAATAAGAGGTATCTGCTGATTATATTTTCCCTCGAAATGTTTTAGCTCATCAACTATTTCAGGGACAAGTTTTTCAAGCGAAAAATTACCATCGTCTATCTGGTCCTCCTTAAATCCAAGATGACCGCCGGCTTTAGGGCCTTCAACAATTACTGCATCAGGAAGATAGTCATAGTTAGACTTCCATTTTTCGCAAATCACTTTTGCAGCTCTTGCAGATGAAACAATCGGTACCAGTTTTGTGGTGCTGTCTTTTTTCAGAAAAGATGGCAGATCAAGAGGAAGCCCTGCACCGGTGATTATAATGTCAACCTTCTCAGATATGCAGGTCTTAATCATATCTGCATAATTAGTCATGGCAACCATAACATTTACACCTAGGATGCCCATAGTTTTTTCTCTTGCCTTTCTAATCTCCTCCTTAAGACCATGTATACTGGCCTCCAGGAAGTTTCCGGAGAAATCCCTGTACAGCAATCCGAGCCCGGCACTTGAAATAACCCCTACTCCTCCTTCATTGGCAACAGCGGCTGCCAGTCCTGAAAGTGAAATACCAACTCCCATCCCCCCCTGTATTACCGGAACAGCAACGGACAGATTCCCTATTTTTAATGCTTTCATCATTTTATTTCTGATTCTTCCAGCAATGTACAATCCAGATTCGCCGGGAATATAATCAATTATTCAGACCTTTTAACTGAATGTTAAGATTTATCATAAAAATACAAGAATTAAATTTCTGAAAATAAATATGATAATCCGGTTATATGGCTTACATTGTTGCGCTAACAGGCATTATTTCAATGACGCATCCAAATATGGCTGAATAAAGTGACATAAGTACAATAAAATTGTCGTCTTACCATGTATAAACGTATTTCTGAATAAACGGGGAAGTTCATATATTTATATGGTTTAATTCAAAACTGTATACGTTTTATTATGACAACACCCAGGGAAGACCTTATAAAAGCCCTGCGAAGAAAGAGTCCGCGGAAAGTACATGTTGATTTTGTATTCTGCCCCTCACAGACAGATAGTTTCAGGAAAAAATTCGGCCATGAGGATTTTGAAACTCACCTGGGTCTCAGTCACAGGAAGATTGAAATACCTGTAAAAAGGAATTATACTGACGGACAAAAACATTTTCCCAGAGAGATCCTTCCTGAAAGCACTGTTTTCGATGAATACGGAATAGGACACTCCAAAGGATCAGAACTGGCATTCCATATGACAAGGATGCATCATCCACTCAAAGGTGCCTCATATGATGAAATTCTTAACTATCCCTATCCTGAGGTTGACACATCGCTTCTTTCCGATTTCAGAAATAGAATTCAAAAAATTCACAATTCCGGCCTTGCAGCTTTCGGCTTTATGCAGATGACAGTATTTGAAGCCTCCTGGTATCTCCGTTCAATGGAAGAGCTGATGATGGACATGCTCACGGAAAGCATGGAAGGAACATTGCTTCTGGATAAAATAACCGGGTTCGCATGCTCAAAAGCCAGGGAATATGCTCTTGCCGGAACCGATATCCTTTCACTCGGAGATGATATTGGCACCCAGAATTCACTGATGATTGATGTCGGCACCTGGGAAAAATGGCTTCAGCCAAGACTTAAAAAAGTAATAGATACTGCAAGGGAAATAAATCCTGACATTCTGATCTTTTATCATTCATGCGGTTTCATTACCCCGTTCATTGATAAACTGATTGAAACAGGGATAGATATCCTGAACCCTATCCAGCCGGAATGCATGGATTTCAATGAAATATATGACCGTTTTGGAAACAGGCTGTCATTCTGGGGTACCCTGGGAACACAGCAGCTTCTTCCCTACGGGACCAAAGAAGAAGTAAAAGCAGTTGCCCTTTCAAGGCTTGAAAAATGCGGTAAAAAAGGAGGTATTGTGATCGGGCCTACACATATGGTTGAACCCGAAGTACCCTGGGAAAATCTTGTTGCTATTACTGAGGCAGCCAGAGAATATGAAATAAAGAATGGATTAGTTTCATGAAATTCTCAATAGCAGATCTGATAATATTTGGAACCTATTGCCTGATAATTATCGGTGCAGGGACCTGGATTTCGATAAAAGTTAATCGCCGGAAGGATTCTGTAAACTATTTCTTTGCGAGTAATACACTGCCGTGGTATATTGTTGGCAGTTCAGTTATTGCTGCAAATATCTCAGCT
Organism: uncultured Bacteroidota bacterium; assembly: GCA_937864815.1. Lineage (GTDB taxonomy): Bacteria > Bacteroidota > Bacteroidia > Bacteroidales > VadinHA17 > LD21. Next base: position 4,748 of record CALMJY010000240.1, on the reverse strand, counting down.
GAGCAGTTTGTCGGAATGTCAGGTTCAGGATTCGCAATGGGTTTAACCATAGCCACATATGAATGGCTGGCTGCAATTATGCTGATAATGGTGGCAATCTGGTTTCTTCCTGTCTTCATAAGAAAAAATATCCGTACAATGCCACAATTTCTTGAAGAGAGGTATGACAGCAGGATAAGGACAATACTGGCTGTCTTCTGGCTCTTTCTTTTTGTATTCGTTAACCTGACCTCCATATTATACCTGGGAGCATTGGCACTTAAGACTGTATTCGGTATTAACCTTCAATATGCAATTGCCGGACTGGCATTGTTTTCACTCCTGCTAACGGTAGGTGGCGGCTTAAAAACAATTGCGAATACTGATGTGATACAGGTTTTATTTCTTATCCTCGGCGGACTTACAACCACATGGCTGGCTCTTGATACTGTTTCATCAGGGGAAGGTGTCATAAAAGGATTCTCCCTGATGATGGAAAAAGCTCCTGAAAAATTTCACATGATACTTCCGGCTTCTGATCCTAACTATAAATATATGCCAGGCATCAGATCAATACTTGGAGGCATCTGGATAGCAGGAATTTACTACTTCGGGGCAAACCAGTATATCATTCAGAAAGCGCTTGGCGCCAAAAGCCTACGTGAGGCTCAGAGAGGTCTGGTATTTGCAGCCTGGCTAAAACTTATAATCCCTGTGCTCGTTGTCCTTCCCGGAATTGCAGCATTTGTTCTTAATGCTGATATCTCCAAACCTGATGAGGCCTATCCATGGCTTCTTCACAGATTTGTGCCGTCAGGCCTGAAGGGTTTTATTTTTGCAGCTCTTATTGCAGCAATAGTATCATCGCTGGCAGCCATAATAAACAGTGCATCAACAATTTTTTCAATTGATATCTGTAAAACCCACTTCTGCAGGAATATTACAGAATCCGGTCTTGTAAATACCGGTAGAATTTCAAGTATTGTAATGGTTCTGGCCGCATCACTTCTGGCTTCAACACTTACAGGTATTAACCAGGTGTTTCAATTCATTCAGGAATATACAGGTCTTGTAAGTCCGGGGATAACGGCACTATTCATTTTAGGAATCTTCTGGAAGAGAACCAATTCAAATTCGGCATGGATCGGAGTCCTGTTAACATTGCCGGTACCTCTCGTAATCAAATGGATCTTTCCTTTATTGCCATTCCTCGACAATATGGCAATTTCATTCCTGATAATCTCAGCCGTAATGATTACAGTTACACTTTTTGATAAAAGATTTATTGCAAAATCCAGCGGTTGGGAGTTGCCTGAAAAAGTTTTCAGAAATGATGATAAAGTATTTCTCTGGACAGCAGGCGGAATACCTGTTGTCCTGTTAATCCTTTACATTGTATTCTGGTAGATAAATTGATGAATAATAATATAATGCTGATTATGAATAAATTACAACCTGTTCTCTTTCTATCACTTCTCCTGAACATTTCCTGCTCGCATAATGAAGCCTACAGAATAAAAGGGGTGAAGGAACCTGTTATCAGTCTGAACGGAAAATGGGAAATCTGCACAATAGGATATGATGAGGTTTCCAGGGTGTCACCCGGATTGCTGAAGTGGAATGGAATTAATGTCCCGGGCGAAGCCATGATGCAGGGTATTCCCGTGAAACACGATCACCCATTTCTTTACAGAAAAGAAATCATGATCCCTGCTGATTTTAAGGACAAAACAATAAAGGTCAGGTTTGAAGGTGTATACAGTTATGCAAGGATCTGGATAAATGACAACTATGTAAGAGATCACCACGGAGGTTTCACAGCATGGGAATGTGATATTACTCCTTTTGTAAAATCGGGTGAAAAAGCATTACTATATGTTGAGGTTACTGACAGGGCAGACGAAATATCCTTTGCGAGTGGTTATGCCAAGCATCAGATAGGCGGGATACTGAGAAATGTAAGTCTGCTTGCCTTACCTTCCAACTACCCTGAAAATATTGTGATTACAACCGACTTTGACAAAGATTTTAAAGATGCAACCCTTACTGTGAAAGGATTAACAGTAAAAGAGACGGAGAATGCAAAAGTTCAGATTGAATTATTTGATAATCAGAATTCCCGCATTTCACTTGGTGAATCATCCTCAGAGGTAAAAGGAAGAGAATTTGAGATTAGCAATACTGTCATATCTCCAATTAAATGGGATGCGGAACACCCTGAGCTTTACCGTCTGAGGATCAGCTTTTTTGATGATGGGAATGAAACATGGAGCAAGGAATTTATGACAAGCTTCAGGGAAATATCAGTTGAGGGCAACAGGTTCCTGGTAAACGGAAAACAGGTGAAGTTAAGAGGTGCGTGCCGTCACGATATCCATCCTTTGCTGGGAAGACTCACCACTCCCGAATATGATCTGAAAGATGTTCTACTAGCAAAAGAGGCAAACATGAATTTCATCAGAACATCACATTATCCTCCCGGCGATAAATTCCTCGAATACTGCGATAAATACGGGATATTTGTGGAATCAGAAACAGCGGTTTGTTTTGTCGGATCTCACAGGACTGCAGATTATTTGCCCGGATCATCTGAAAACGACCCGGATTTTACGGCCAGGTATATTTCCCAGTTAAAAGAGATGGTTGACAATAACCGGAATCATCCTTCTGTAATCATGTGGTCGATTGGCAATGAAAATACATTCGGATCAAATTTTAAGCTCTCTTATGACTGGGTTAAAGCAAATGATCCTACGCGGCCGGTAATTTACAGTTACCCGGGTCAGGTGCCTGATTCTCTGAAGGTATATGATGTGATAAGTATGCATTATCCCGGCACAGATGGCAACATGGAGCAATACGGTATGCCAATCAGATCATTCGGCCATGATAAAATGCCGGTGTTGTTTGATGAGTGGGCACATGTTCCATGCTACAACCAGGAAACAGTTAAGGAAGATCCGAATATCAGGGATTTCTGGGGAATGAGTCTCGATACCATGTGGCAGAAAGTCTTCGAAGCTGACGGAGGTCTGGGTGGGGCGATCTGGTGTATGGTTGATGAAACATTCATGCTTCCGGAAGATCTTCCGGGGTATAATGAGTGGTGGGGCAAACTGGACAAAAACGTAATTCCCGCAAATTTTACCGGGCACACAATCGGATATGGTGAATGGGGGTTTATTGATACATGGAGAAGAAAGAAACCTGAATTCTGGAGTGTAAAAAAGGCATATTCACCAATAAGAATAATCAAGACAAGAGATTTTGACTTTAATGCGGCGAATACTCTGGAAATCCCGGTCTATAACCGTTTTGATTTTACAAATCTCAATGAGATAAAACTGAAAGTCACATCTGAGGGGAAATCATTTGATGTTCAGCTGCCGGATATTCAGCCTCATAGTAAAGGTATAATCACCATGAATAATCAAATCCTTCCTGATAACGGGAAGCTGATTCTGGAATTCTCTGACAAAAACGGTAGTATAATAGACTATTATGAACTGCCAGGAACTGAAACAAATCCAGCAGAAAATAATGGAACCGGCATTACCGGACTAATTTCTGAAGGCAACGAATACCTGGTTAAATGCAATAACGATCTGGTATTTCATATTGACAGGAATACAGGTCTCTTTACATCATTTGAGAACAAGTCGGGGAAAAAGAGCTTCAGCGGTCCTTTTATCAACTTCAGGGTGCTTGGTGAGCAGGTAAATTATTCCTCATTTTTTATATCTGACATCTGCACTAACTGGAAATTGAGACAGGTGAAAGCGGAACAGACAACTAATGATGTAACAGTTACCATCAACGGAGAGTATTCAGGAAATATAAAGGCCGGCTTCAGAGTAGTAATCTCAGCTGACGGAAGATTCACCACTGAATACAGTTCCAGTGGCTTACCGGGTAGCTTAATACGTGAAGCCGGAATAAGGTTCCTGTGTGACAATATGTTTGATACTCTTTCATGGGAACGAAGTACCTACTGGCCCGGGTATCCCTCTGATCATTTATCGGCCACTGAGGGTACTGTTCCCCTATTCATACCTGAAAACACCATTTACAGGCAGGAACCGGCAAAAGACTGGAGTTATGACAAGAAGAGCTTTTTCTATAATAGCACTTCAGATGAAACTGAAAGCCAGCTTGTTAATATTGCAAGGTCGACAAAAGAGGATATATATAAATACATTCTTAAGATCAGATCAGGCGGAAAAGTGACAGTCCATGGAAGAGGTGATAAAACATGCAGAATAGTTCAGTCAGATGACAGGATAATCCTCATGGTTAATGATATTACCGATTACCCGGATATTGCATGGGGAAACTACTCTGCAAGACTTACGGCTGATAAAATAATGTCAGGAAAAACAGTTATATCGCTGGAATGATTCAGTCTTAATCAGCAAGAATCAGAATCCCTGATACTTTTGGAGCATTTGCAGCAGCTTCAGCAGGATTATCGTACCCGGTACATTTAATATTGTTTTTCAGAAAGAGTTATATACAGATCATCGTCCTTGCTGCTGATAAAAAGATCAGGTCTGGAACAGAAAGAAAAAGCCAGAACCGATAAAATGAATATCACCCCTAATTTGAAAATTATATCTACTCTTAGAGGCGACTTAAGCAGATTCAGCAATTTGAAAAGTACTGCATGTCGAATTAATTCCAGCCTAAGGTCGGTTTTCTTGCAAGAAGAGAGTTAAAAAGTTTCCCCTCCTTTTGAAGGAGGGGTGTCCCGACACATCAGTGTCGGGACG
>CALMJY010000239.1 GCA_937864815.1 uncultured Bacteroidota bacterium | reverse complement strand
ATTCTGGATAATCATCAAAAAAATTAATTTCTTTAAAATCACCAGAATATTATAATGAAGATGTGTACAAATATCTAAGATGATATAAATGAAGCAGAAAGTATATACTCGCTTCTTTAGTAGAAGCGGTAATTATCAAATTATAAAGAGCAGGATACACAATAAATAATAAAGGCTTTGATCAAAAGCCGGAGGCTTTTAAGTCTAATAACCCCGGTTACATCCGGGGTAAATCGATAAGGATGTTTCAACCCCGGAGCGGGTTGAAGTTGTAAATCTGAAAATATATTCCTAATTTTATTAAAGTGCTAAATGTGGAAAATATGTCGACCTACACGCAATTTTTATATCAGCTTGTATTTGGCAGTAAAAGCCATTTACCATTCCTTTCATCAGAAAATCAGGATATTTTGTTTGCATATATTGCAGGCATTTTAAAAAAGAAATCCTGTCACTCCTATATTGTAGGTGGCGCCAGTAACCATATTCATATTATCACACATATTCATCCTGCAATAGCTCCGGCATATCTCATAAAAGACATTAAAGAAGCAACACATGCAATGATCCTGAGAGAAAGAAAATTATTTCTTCAATTTCCTGGGTGGCAGGTCGGATATAGTGGATTTACTTATCACATTTCAAGTAAAGAACCATTGATAAATTATGTAAAGAACCAGGCTGAACATCATAAAACAGAATCTTTCAAGGATGAGCTAATAAGATTATTAAAAGAACATCGTGTAGATTATATTGATGAATACTTATTTACCTGATGCTCTTCAACACCTCCGGTGTTGAGGTTTGTCCTGTCACATCTACCATGGATGAAACCATGGACATTAGACTTGGATGCCTCCGGCATCCTGGTGTCAGATAATCATACTGTCATACTGCATATTATCAGATAACCAGATTCTGGATAATCATCAAAAAAATTAATTTCTTTAAAATCACCAGAATATTATAAAGAAGATGTGTATAAAAAGTAGCTTTGAAGAAAGGGAAACTTTTGCTATCCATCAACTTCACCTAAAAAAGTCTTAGTTGACGGTTATGGGGCTTACCCCCTGCTAGCGCCATCCCGATAGCCATCAGGGTGTAATTGGTGTCATTAACATGTCACGGATTACGCTTCGCTAAATCCGCACCGACAGACTCCCCCTCTTTCCGCCAGCTGGCGGAGAGAGGGGGCCAGGGGGGTGAGTTCATGTGTTCACAAAAAAAGCCCCCGTTTCCGGGGGCTCTTCTATTTGATGATTTGTAAAAAATCTGAACTAACTACTCAGCACCGCCATCCCACCATACTTTGGTAGTCATTTTGTCGGGCATTGTAGCTGTAGCTGCATAATTCGGGTTACCGGCAGCTTCAGCAGCAGGAATAACAAGTTTCCTTGGTATTGTACCACCTGTAGCATTTCCGGGGTAATTACTTGCAACCAGAACAGGATATCCAGTTCTTCTCCAGTCACTCCAGGCCTCCCACCACATCATATACTTGCTCAGCCACATCTGTGTAAAGATCTGCTCAATCTTTTCGTTATTAGTGCCGGCTGCTTTGTATGGATAGTTTGTAAGGTATGTGGTAACAGCAGCATCAGAAACAGAGAGTGAAGCATCATAAATGGTGTACATCTGCATAGCAAGCTTAACACCAGCCTCATAATGACTCTGAGCTGTACCGCCAACGGTGCCTATACCTCTTACAACTGCCTCAGCTTTCAGAAATTCTGATTCAGCTGCGAACATAAGCATGTAAGGCTCATCATCCTGCATCATCTTTGTGTTTACGGCACAGAAGATGGTGTAAGGTGTTACAGGATTACCGCCTCCATATTCATTATTGATCATTGAACCATCTTTACCTGAAGGCATACCCTTCCAGTTAAGCGGATTGGGATCAATAACTGTTCCCAGATCATTAGCTGTCCATGTTATCGGGCCCTGTGTGAAGATGTACAATCGTGGATCGTCATCAGCAACAGATGCAGGATCTGTTCCTTTGAGCTGGTCAATGAGCTTCTTGTTCAGAAGGGATCCCTGCCATGCACCACCGTCTCCGGGATAGAAGGCACGCGAAATACCATTCTGGTTTGTCCACTCACTTGGAGTAAGGGCCATTCTGCAAATAGCATTATCAGTGTTGGCAGCCATTGTTCCGCCTGCAACTGCTTTGGTAACATATGTTGCAGCCATTGCAGCATCAACATTAGATACCCTCATTGCCAGACGAAGCATAAGTGAATAGCCGAACTTTTTCCACAATGCAATGTCGCCATTGAAAACGAAGTCAGCCTTTTTGAAACCTGCATAGTCAGCATCCGATGCATTGAATGCGGCACAAGCCTCATCAAGTTCCTTCAGCAGGTCGGTATAGATAGCTTTCTGCTTGTCATACTTCGGCTGGAATATACCTTCAAGACCTTTGTTAGCCTCGGTATAAGGAACACTTCCGTACCAGTCGGTAAGACGGTGCATATCAAATACGGCAATAATTCTAGCGGCCTGGCGTGTATTGACCTTTCTGCCCTCGTATATTCCACCTTCGCCTGTCTGCTTAAGAATTTCAGTTGTTCTCCTCAATGCATCCCTGTAATAGAACTGGAACGGGGCATTTAGTGGTTCCACGTCATTATCGAAGTACTTTTCACCTGCAGATGAACCAGTAGAGGCAAAATGCTGGATTGCAAACGATGCGAAGTTCATGTTTGTTCTCCAGTCGGTGTACCTGTTATCGCCGGATGATCCGTTACTTGCCATACCAAGCAGGGCTGCTGTAAAGAAGTAATCCATATCAAGTGCCTGAACTGCATTCGGGTTGATGTTCATGTCGTGCAGCTCATCAGTGTCGCATCCTGCTACCATCACAAAGATCAGCAGTGTACTTAAAGTCAGTTTTAATATATGTTTCATTTTTTCAGATTTTTAAGTTAGAATGTCAGCCTCAGGTTAAATCCGTAACTACGCACAGCAGGCATTGTGAACTGATCGATACCCTGGCCGCTGCTGCTGGTATAGGATGATTCAGGATCAATATTATCGGTGTTCCTGAGAATTGTCCAGAGGTTTCTTCCGACAACTGAAAGTGATACATTTGTGAGCGGGGTCTTATCCAGAATGCTCTTTGGAAGCCTGTACTCGAGCTGTACCTGGCGAAGCTTGATATATGAAGCATCATACATGAAGTTCTCCTGGGCACGTGAACAAAGGTTGCTCCAGTAGCTACGGTTCGTCTGCTGGTTAAGTGTAACAGAGAGAGGTCCGTAGATCGGTTTCCCGTCTGTTCCTGTTCCTGTCTGTACAACACCTTCAACAACTCTTCCACCGTCACGGAATTCCAGTGTCTGTTTGTGCAGACCCCAGTTTGTAAGGTTAACTTCTGTTCCTGAATAGATATCACCGCCGAACTTGAAGTCGATAAGAGCATCCAGTGTAAACTGTTTCCATGTCAGGGAATTTGAAAGACCTCCGGTGAATTTTGCAATACCGTTACCAAGGATTTCCATTGTAGCTGTCCTGATCGGATATCCGTTGACATCATAGACTTTCTTTCCGCTTGCCGGATCAACGGCCTGCTTGTAACCCAGGATCATACCAAAAGGTTCGCCTTTAACATGATATACACCTGCATTCCTTGTACGTGGTTCTTCTATAAAGAGGCGTGTTACACCGGGAGCAAGTTCAACAACCTTGTTCTCGTTATGTGCAACGTTGAAAGAAATGTCCCATGTAATTTCTCCCTGAACAGGTGTACCTGAGACAAGTATCTCATAGCCTTTGTTTGTAAGTTCACCGATGTTAACTGATGTTGAGTTAAAACCTGAAGATTGTGATATTGTAGCAGACAGGATATCATCGGTTGTTTTCTGGGTGTAGTATGTCAACTCAAGGCCTACTCTACCGTTGAAGAATTTTGCATCAGCTCCGAACTCAATTTCTGATGAGAGAGCAGGAACAAGGCCCGGGTTCGGTATATTGTCGCCGAATGAGAATGTTCCCATCGGGATTCCGAGGTGACCCTGACCAAGAAGTGAATAAGTCGGAACAACTGCATAAGCACCAACGTTAGCAGTAGCAACCTGTCCCCATGCAGCCCTTACCTTACCAAAGCTCAGCCACTCAGGCATTGTGAAAGCATCTGAGAAAACAAAGCTACCACCAACTGAAGGATAGAACTTGCTGTTGTTGGCCGGGTTAAGAACCGAGAACCAGTCATTCCTTCCTGTTGCTGTAATATAAAGGTATCCAGCATAGCTTATTTCGGCTGATCCGAAAAGTGAGTTGATTCCGGACTTGCTGTAGCCATATCCAATGTTCTGTGAGCTTGTATTGTTAACTGATTTAAAGAACGGAACATTGAAGTTTGAACCACTTACGTTGATGTCTTCCCTTTCACGGACCATCTTGTTTCCCCCGACAAATGCATTAACCCTTATCTTTCCAAACTCCTTGTCAGCGCCAAGTGTCCATTCCTGGTTGATCTCCCTTACAAACTGTGATGTTTCAGACTTAGCACCACCACGCTGGTATCCTGTACCCTGCGGAACAAGTGAGAAATTGTTCCTTGTGTACCAGTCCATTCCAACACGACCCTGAACATATAGCCAGTCAAGGATATTATATCTCAGGTCTGCAGAAGTAATGAAACGGTCCCTAATATTTTGGTTATTAATCTGGTATGCGGCCCACCAGGGGTTCTGCAGCCAGTTGTTATTTGCCTGCTGGTATTCCTCACCTGTTGCCTTAAGGTCGGGCGTGGTTACTCCAAGTGGTACAGCACCCGGTTTGTTAGGATCACCATAAAGGTCCATAACGTTTACCGTTGAAGCAAGACCAAAGATAGCAATAGGAGCATTGCCCGGTGAGTCACCAAGCATTGACCTGTTGTTCATATTCTCATTGGAATACAACACCTTTGCATTGAAAGTAATTTTCTTGCCATACTTTCCGGTTGTGGAAAGTGACAGGTTCTTTCTCTTGAATCCTGAGTTGGGGATTATAAAGTCATCCCTCATATCAGAAAATGAAAACCTGTATGACTGGTTGTTACCTCCACCTGTTATTGAAAGGCTGTTTGTCCATGAAGATCCTGTTTCGTAGAATCGTTTCCAGTTGTCGCCGGCATATGAATAAGGCCTCATTACGCCATCGAACTGAATTACTGATGATCCATCCATTTTCGGTCCCCACATTGAGTTGGCTCCCCATCCCCATGCTTCCAGCTGGCTTATAGCTTTTGAATAGATCTGAGGTCCGGTCGGATTTGCGGGATCTGACTTCAGACCACCAGGTCCGTAAATTCTCTGAAGGTCATCATACCTGTAGACCTTTTCAAAAACATAGTTTGAGTTGAACTCAATACCAAGGCCTTTTTTCTGTGAACCTCTTTTGGTGGTGATGTTGATAACACCAAAACCACCTCTTGATCCGTAAAGTGCAGCTGCTGCAGCGCCTTTAAGAACGGTAACTGATTCAATGTCTTCAGGGTTAAGACTGGTGAGACCGTCACCCTGGTCGGTACCACCCCATACACCAACCTGGCCAAACTGGCTGTTGTCCATAGGGATACCATCGATAACATACAGAGGCTGGTTTGCACCACCCAGTGATTTGTTACCCCTGATAATTACACGGGATGAACCTGCAGGTCCTGAGGAGGACTTGGTTACGTTAACCCCGGCAACACGTCCCTGCATTGAAGAACCAAGGTTGTTTTCACGGGCTGCTGTGAGGCTCATACCCGGAACCTTCGTTATAGAAGACTGCAGTGCTTTGGTGCTTCTCTCAACACCGAGAGCGGTTACAACAACCTCACCAAGCTGCGTAACATCTTCTGCAAGGGATATGTCAACAGTACCACGGTTTCCTACCGCAGCCTCCTGTGTGGCATAGCCGATAAATGAAAATACGAGGGTAGCATCAGCCGGAGCACTAAGGCTGTATTTACCCTCAGCGTTTGTGGTAGTACCCAGTGTTGTACCTTTAACAACAACACTTACTCCGGGTATACCCGCACCATTGGCATCCTTTACGGTACCGGTAAGCTGCCTGTCCTGAGCAAGAACTGCCACTGAGCAGACCAGCCACAAAACCAGGAGCATGGTGCTCTTCAGATTTTTGTACACTTTTTTTATCATCATAGGGTTTAGTTTTTAGGGCATCGTTAAGATGATGCCATTGTTTGGAAATCAAATTTAGAAACAGGTTTGATAAAAACAAATTTTTCTTAACAAATATTTAACACATGTTAACTTTTTTTTAATACCACGCACATCCGATAGATGTAACAATTCTTTATAGCAACAAAAATATTGCTGAAAATATTAAGGAAGCGTTCCCTCTATTATGATGAATTTTAAGAAAAAAGGTTGCTTTGGCTTTAAATTATTTTGGACCTGAATTTACAGATATGATCCAAAGCTGATATTTCGAATATTGCAAATCAATATTAGAAATTTAATTTGAATGAAAATTCGAAATAAAAGTTTCCCCCCCGCCGAAGCGCATAGCCGTCAAGCTAAGACTATAATTAGTTGAGGGAATGCGAAAAAAGTTTCCCCTCCTTTTGAAGGAGGGGTGGCCGCAACACA
>CALMJY010000238.1 GCA_937864815.1 uncultured Bacteroidota bacterium | reverse complement strand
ACCCAGCACCCAGAAATTTATATAAATCACCTCCATTTTGATTTCCGGTTATTATTTGTAATTTGCGATAGTAACAGGTCACTGTCTAATTATCGGTTACCGGGACTGTTAGTAATAATTACATTATTATTTCTTTTAACCCGAAAATAGTATGAAAGGCTACCTTGTATTGCTTCTGGCTCTGATGTTATCAATGAATTCCGGTTGCAAAAGCGGAAAAACCGAACAAAAGCCCGACCAGAAAGACCGTATCGAACAGCTAAAAAATGAAGTTTCTGCAGATCTCACTGAAAACCTTTTACCATGGTGGTCTTCCAAAACTGTTGATTATATTAACGGAGGTTTTTATGGTCGCGTAAATTCCCATGACTCTGTAATAGCTGATGCCGATAAAGGAGGTATATTGAATGCCAGGATACTTTGGACATATTCCTCAGCATACAGGATTACAAAGGATACCTCATACCTCCGCCTTGCAACAAGGGCAAAGGATTATATTCTGAAATATTTTATAGACAAGGAGTATGGTGGAGCTTACTTCAGTATTACAGCAAAGGGTGAACCTAAGAATGCACTAAAGCAGACCTATACTAATGCGTTTTTCATTTACGGGCTTTCAGAGTATTCCAGGGCAACTGGTGATAAGGAAGCACTTGATGCTGCAAAGGTAATTTTTGAACTTTTCGAGAAGCATGTTCTGGACACGGAAGCAAACGGTTATTTTGAAGTTTTCAGCCGCGACTGGAAACGTGTACGGGAAAAAATGATCGGCGAATCATCTGACAATGACGAGAAAACAATGAACACTTCGCTTCACCTTATGGAAGCCTATGCCTGCCTCTACAGGGTATGGCCCGATCCCAGGATGGCTGAGCGTCTGCGAAATATGGTTGAGATCTTTCTGGATAAGATAATCGATAAAAACACTTACCATCTTATTAATTTCATGGACAGGAACTGGAACAGGACTTCACAGGTTGATTCCTATGGTCACGATATTGAGTGCTCATGGCTCCTCCATGAAGCAGCCAGCCTTCTTGGCGATGAGCAACTGCTTAAAAGAGTTGAACAGACTTCGGTTAAGATGGCAGAAACCGTTATAGAGGCCATACAGCCTGACGGAAGCATTGTTTATGAGAAAGACCTTGCAACAGGACATGTACAAACCGGCAGAAGCTGGTGGGCACAGGTGGAAACAATTGTTGGCTACTTTAATGCCTGGGAGATATCCGGGGATGAAAGGTTTCTTGAATATTCCATCAATTGCTGGAATTATACAAGGGATCATTTTGTTGACAAGTCAAATGGCGGATGGTTTCCCAATGTTAAGGAGAATGGAGAACCAGGCAGGGGAGATAAGGCAGGTCACTGGATATGTCCTTATCACAATGGTCGCATGTGCATGGAGATAATTGAACGGTTTGAAAAGTTACAGCACGAGAATCATGCTGCCCGGGATGAGAAGGACATTCTGCTCAAGGATTATAAGCCGGTATCAATTTACAAGATCCCGGTTACTGAAGTACCCGTTGCAAAATATAAGGCCTGTGATATGCACACTCATGTCTATGCAAAAGATAAGGAAACAATTAAGAAATGGGTAAAAGCGATGGATGACTGCGGCATCGAAAAATCTATTGTTTTAACAGGTGCAACTGGTGCCAGATTTGACTCTGTTTATGATCTCTATTCAGATTATAAGGATCGTTTTGAGATATGGTGTGGATTTGATTACAAAGGCTTTGATGAGCCGGGTTATGGCCCTGCTGCAGTGAAGGAGCTTGAGCGGTGTGTAAAAAAAGGAGCAAGGGGTGTTGGTGAGGTGATGTTTAAGGGGAAAGCTGTTTCAGCAAGATCAAGGGAGAAATCAATACGGCTTCCTGATGATCCCAGGTTTGATGCACTGTTTGAGAAATGTGCGGATCTGAAGATTCCTGTTAATATTCATATATCAGAGGATAAATGGATGTATGAGAATATTGATGCCCATAATGACGGGCTGATGAATGCTGCCACCTGGCATATAAGTACTGCTGATGGAAGCAAGAGTCACGAAGAGATGCTGGAGCGCTTTGGCAATACCCTTAGGAAGCATCCTAAGACAATCTTTGTGGCAGCTCATCTTTTAAACTGCTGTGCTGATCTCTCTTATCTTGGTAATTATTTTGACAGCTATCCTAGTCTTTATGCTGATATTTCAGCCAGGTTCGGAGAAATTGCGCCCATTCCGAAATTTGCAGGGAAGTTCATTGAGAAATATGCCGACAGGATTGTATACGGTACCGATATGACCTTTAATGAAAGGATCTATCACGTTACCTTCAGGATACTTGAAACGTCAGACGAACATTTTTATGAAACTGACCTGTTTGGATATCACTGGCCTCTGTACGGGCTGGGCCTTAGTGATCAGGCTCTGAGAAAAATATACAGCGAAACTCCTAAAAAAATTATCAGTCACTGAATAAATCAGCAAAAATCTGCGATATCTGCGGGAAACAAATCAAATATTTCCCGCGGATTACGCTGATTATCGCAGATAAATTGAAGAATTTATTATGCAGCAGGTGGTGCCTGAGGCGCTTTTGCCTGACCTGCAGGACCAACATATTTTGATTCTCCCAGTCCCAGTATGGGGAAGAAAATAAATCCAAGGAAGAGAAGCCCGAGTGTGAAACCTACTTCATGTCCGAAACTCTTTGAGAGCAGGTTCAGCATCCAGATGCTCAGCACGATGTTGACAAATGGAATCAGCATTAATAACAGCCACCACCATGGTTTTCCAACGATCTCAAGAAGCACAATAATGTTGTAAATAGGAATGATGCATGCCCAGCCTGGTTTACCGGCTTTTGTTAAAATTTTCCAAAATGATACAATCATCAGGACGATTAACGCCACATAAATAACTACTACAGTTCCCATAGATCAGGTATTTAATATAGTCCTACTCGTAAGGCTTTTCGGATACGCCCCGTTTTTGATGGTCTCTGGACTCCATTATTATGGGAAATATATGAAATTTATTTATTAATTGTTTATTAATGTGATAAATAAGTTATCATTACATAACCCATCTTAGGTATGGTTATTGTTCTTCAGGTTGCCTTTGCTTTTAATTACAGTGCATTCATTAATTCCGGATACCTGACAATTTTAACTTTCCCTGACTTGAATTAGTTTAATTTAATTTCCATGAAAACTCTTTTAAGATAGGTATAGTTTAATCCATCCCTCAGAAACGGGGGGTGGATTTTTATTTGACTCGTATTCAAGACTTTCATAACTTTGATCAATATTGGTGATACAATATTTTTATGAATCCTTTTCTTCTCTTTGAGTCTCTTCCATCCAGTCTTTTTGGTTATCTTCTGATTTGTTTCCTTTTTTTCAGCTCATGCAAACAGGAAACAGTGCCAATTGTGATTACTTCAGAAATATCATCCATTACAAAAAACTCAGCAATATGTGGAGGTTTCATTGTTGATGAAGGAACAAGTGGGGTGATTTCAAGGGGTGTGGTATGGAGCACAAAATCCACTCCGACAATAAATGATTATTCCACTACTGCCGGAGTTGGACCAGGAGATTTTATTTGCAGCATTTCCGACCTTGAAGCCTCGGAGACATATTATGTCAGAGCCTTTGCTTCCAACAACGAGGGAACAGGTTATGGTGGTGAGGTGTCATTCAAAACATTACCACTTGAAGTACCCAGGCTGACAATAGACAGTATAGAATGTATAACAGATAAGACGGCCCAATGTAGTTTCAGGATACTTTCAGACGGAGGATCCGTTGTATTAAACAGCGGGCTGATATGGGGCAAAGATACTTCCAGCCTTTTCTTCTCTGATGGATACTTAGTAAATGATGCACAATTTAATGTTGAGGGATTTACCCGGGTATCAAAGATCTATAAGAGTACCGCCGTTAAACTTACCTCAGAGACTGAGTATTATATGAGAGTTTATGCATATAACAAAGCTGGTACAGGATACAGTAAGATATTAAAATATAGGACACTACCTGAATTGAATCCTGAAATTGATTTTAATCCTGAAATTTCCTATGGCAATATGACTGATCAGGAAGGTAATAAATATAAAACTGTAATAATTGGAAATCAGGAGTGGATGGCAGAGAATCTCAAAACGGTAACATATAACGATGGATCCACTGTATATCAATCTGCTGTTGATTATATAATCATACCTATCCCAATGGATTTTGTTTGGTATAACCGTGATATTAGTTATAAATCGGAGTATGGAGCACTCTATTCATGGTTTGCAGTTAAGAAATCCGGATTATGTCCGACGGGATGGCATATCCCTTCTTTGGGTGAATGGTTTGAGATGATACATACCCTCGATACCAGCGCAGTTAATCCATTAAATCCGCCTTATGGAGATATATTTAGTTATTTAGCAGGGGGTATGATAAAAGAGAGTGGACAAAGACATTGGGCGAGTCCCAATAGTTGGGCAAGCAATAGTTCAGGTTTTACTGCACTTCCATCTGGCACTGCTTTTCCCATATACCCGGAATATAAATTTGAACTATTAGGATCCAGCTCTTATATGTGGACAACTAATGAGATTGTAATTCAGTCCCACGGTCAAACTGTCGGATTTAACGTTCATTCAAAGGTTGGACTAGATTATAATTCAGGCTCTGTATTTATGAGACACGGAGATAATTATGGTTCTGTTAGATGTTTAAGATATTTACGGTAATCTATTGGCCTTTTTTATCGAAGGAGCCAGTTCAGTCCTCTATCAGGTAAACCTGGTTCGGTGAATAGAGAATTTAATCCAATAGTCACCCCTCTTTGCGAAGCAGAGAGGGGATGGGGGTGAGTTTTCGACAAAGGGATTATTCGCTGCACTCATGATCCCTATGGGGGAGGCTTCAAAGCAATCATATCAATCCAGGCTGCGCCTGGTTTTTATTTTATTCAAAATCTTCACTCAGGCAAGCCTGATTCGGTGAATAGAGAATTTACTACAATAGTCACCCCTCTTTGCGAAGCAGAGAGGGGCTGGGGGTGAGTTTGTGACAACGGGATTATTCGCTTCGCTCATGATCCCTGTGGGGGAGGCTTCAAAGCAATCATATCAATCCAGGCTGCGCCTGGTTTTTATTTTATTCAAAATCTTCACTCAGGCAAGCCTGATTCGGATTTGAATAAAATAAAAATCCCTTCGCTGATGCGAAGGGATTGATATGATTGCTTTGGCGGAGAAAGAGGGATTCGAACCCCCGGTCCCGTGGATACAGGACAACGGTTTTCAAGACCGCCGCATTCGACCGCTCTGCCATTTCTCCGCCGCAAAGATAATCTTTTTTTGATTTTTCAATAATGTTCAAAAATATTTTAATAAATACCTGATAATCACGTATATTATGATTTTATAAACAGATTGTTAATAAAAAAACAATAAAAATGCTCTGAGATTGAAGACTGATGAGCAGATGCGATATTCAGCCCAAAAAATGACATTCGTCCAAAAAAACAGCTGTTTTAACCTAAAAGTGGCACTATTTGTGGAAAAACGGAAAAAAATATTTGCACAGTATTATAAATAGGATAATTTTGTATTCAATTAGTAAAATCAGTTTAACTCTAAATTTTCAAAACAATGACAAAAAAAGAATTAGTTAATGCAATTGCTGCTGACGCTGGTCTTTCTATTAAAGATGCTGGCAAAGCTCTGAACTCATTTGTTACAGCTTTCGGAAAAGCAATGAAAAAAGGACACAGGATTCAGCTCCCGGGTCTTGGTACTTTCAATGTTACAAAGAGAAGCGCAAGAACAGTTCGTAACCCACGTACCGGTGCAAAACTCAATGTTCCTGCTAAGAAGGTTGTAAAATTCAAAGCAGCTCCGGCACTTAACAAAGGTCTTTAATCTTATCTGATTGAGATTGTCTTTAGGGGGTGTTAACACCCCTTTTTTTTTAATTTTATGTTTGGGGAAGCATATAAAAATGAACTTTAGAGACTGTTTCAGTAAAATCTGCGAAATTTTATTACTTTTACCACACTGATGCTTCACTAAATTCGAAAAATGAATTGTATCATAATAGATGATGATAAACTGAGCTGCAAAGTAATGGGCGAATTCGTTAGAAAGTCCGCTTCACTTACTCTTATAGGTACTTACAGCGATTCAATTGAAGCAAGAAATATTCTCACCAAACGTCATGATATAGATCTTTTATTCCTGGATATCGAAATGCCTGAAATGAACGGTTTCGAATTTATCGGCAGCCTTGAAAATCCACCTAATATTATAATAATATCTTCCGGCGAAAACCATGCAGCAAAAGCATTCGACTTCAATGTTGTCGATTATCTTGTAAAACCAGTTTCCTATTCAAGGTTCTGTAAGGCTATAGACAAAACCATGAGGTACTACACCAGAAAAGAATCCGGTTCCACCGGAGACAAGGAGATTTTTATAAAAAAGGGCTCCTCACTGGTTAAATTGAAAATCAACGATATTATTTATATTGAAGCACTCGAAAACTACGTCACCTTAACAACTAATGAGGACAAGTATACAATCCATTTTACAATGAAAGCTATTGAGGATTATCTTCCTCCCGGAGTTTTCATCAGGGTTCACAGATCTTATATTATAAATAAAAGCAATATTCAGACTATTAAGGAAAATTCTCTTGATCTTAATATAGGAGAAACCCTTAAAAGTATACCTGTCGGAAAGTCATTCAGGGATTCACTTCTGAATGATATAAATGTTATGTCGCGATAACATACATTCTTTCAGATGCTTACCAGTCGACAACTTTTTCTGAGACATCTGGGCCAGACATCGCCCTCACCTATGTTAATTGAGATTGAAAAAGCAGAAGGGGTATGGTTATTCAGTCCTGATGGTAAAAAATATCTAGATCTGATCAGCGGGGTATCTGTAAGCAATACTGGTCACAGACATCCCGCGGTAATTGAAGCTGTTAAGAATCAACTTGACAGTTATATGCATCTTATGGTTTATGGAGAGATAATTCAAAGTCCCCAGGTTCGCTATGCCGAAAAACTTGCCGGCATTTTGCCCCCAAATCTTCAAAGCTGCTATTTTGTCAATTCGGGTAGTGAAGCAGTTGAGGGTGCACTTAAACTTGCAAAAAGATATACCGGCCGAAGCCGCATAATAACTTTCAGAAATGCATACCATGGCAGTACTCACGGTGCCCTGAGTGTACATGGCAATGAGTATTTCAAAAATTCATTCCGCCCACTACTGCCTGATGTTCATGTTGCTGATTTCAATGATTCCGGAGTAATCAGAATGATCGATTCATCCACTGCATGTGTTATTATTGAACCAGTGCAGGCTGAAGGAGGTGTAATATATCCTGAAGATGGATTCCTTCAGCTTATCCGTAAAAGATGTAATGATACAGGAACCCTGCTGATCTTTGATGAGATACAAACAGGATTCGGCCGGACTGGTCATCTTTTTGCCATTAACAGATTTGGAGTAGTTCCTGATATTCTTCTCCTGGCAAAAGCACTTGGAGGCGGTATGCCACTGGGTGCATTTATCTCCTCTGCTGAAATAATGAGTTCACTTACCCTTGAGCCGGTGCTTGGTCATATTACAACATTCGGAGGACACCCCGTAAGCTGTGCTGCAGGTCTTGCTTCACTAGAAGTGATACTCAGTGAAGGTCTCATTGAAAACTGCAGGAAGAGATCAGATTACTTTAAAAAAAATCTGGATCATCCTGCAATTAAAAATGTCAGGGGAGAAGGACTTTTGCTTGCAGTACAACTTGTAAAACCGGAATATGTGAAATCAGTTGTGGCAAAAGCACCCGATTATGGCCTGATTCTTGATTACTTTCTTTTCTGCACGGATGCTTTCAGAATTGCTCCTCCGCTGATAATTTCAGAGGAGGAAACAATTTATGCATGCAAACAGATTAAGAAAATGCTGGATGATATTGTGAAGAACTGAACTAATAATGTACCTGAACCGAAAAATATACCTGATTCTTATTTTGATTCTGGCTTTTCAGCAGTTGAAAGGTCAACCTTCATCATCAAATGTTTCCATACAACTTGATAAACTGTTTGGGCGTCTGTTAAAAGTAAATAATGATTCAGTAAGGCTACAGGTTAATGATTCAATAATAACTATTATAGATAGCTACACCGGGTCAGATTCAATATTCAGTCACCGCTTCAATAATTTAAGGTTCCTGGGACAGATAACTTCACCTGATTCACTGATTAAAATTGTAACATGGAATCTCTTTCTGAAGAATCAGCCCGGGCAGTATTATTGTTATTTAATAAAACATCAGCCGGAATCGAAAAGCAGGAAAGTATATAAACTTCATGCTGATTACGATTCAACTGCTATTGACAGGGATATATCCTATTCAAAAGATAACTGGTATGGGGCATTATATTATGATATACGTCCTCAGGTTATAAATGGAACAGAATGCTGGGTATTACTCGGTATAGATTATGGTAATCCCGGTATTGCACGGAAAATTATAGAAATACTTTCATTCGGTAAGGATGACAGTATTATACTGGGACTGAAAGCATTTTTGTCAGATGATAATGTGAGGTTCAGGGAAGTTTTTGAATACTCATTAACGGCAACAATGACTTTAAGATTCGGTGGTGATGATTCCATAATTTTTGATCATCTTGTTCCGTTTGCACCTGATAATGAAAATGACAGACGTTTTTACGGGCCGCATTATACAAATGATGCATATGTTCTTGAGAACGGAATATGGAAATTGCATCTTAATATAGATGCAAGAAACAGAGAGATTGTTAAACCACCTGATTATGAATAAACTGAAGACAACGCTGGCATGTTATGACGACTTCAGATGGTTCTCTGAAGATGTAAGGAGCCGATTTGATGATACATCAAAGTACATCGTATCATCTTTTGTTTCAGTGGAAGATTTTATGGCATATCTTGAAAAGGGAAAGGATCACAGAAACTGCAAAATTGCCATCCTTGGAACCCATGATACAACAGAACAGTTTGAGATGATAGGCAGACTTACGTCAGAGATTAAAAGCCTGGATCCCAAAATTGGGATTATTCTGATATGCACACCTGAAAAAATGGATGAGATAAAAAAGATAATACCGGTAAATGTTGATGCCTATATCCCCAAGAATGCCAATGCAATAATAAGACTGCACAATGCAGTGAAAAAGATGATCAGTGAATATGGGATCATTAATTACCGTAAACGCAGGAATTTATCACTATATGTACTTGCCGGTACCGTTTTGCTTTTCATTATTCTGTTTATTCTTTCCAGATTGAAGTATCCTCACCTTTTCTGACTCTGATTTCTTGTTTTCTGTGACTATTTGTCAGTCTAATTGTATCGGCATACCTTTTGAACAGGCAGGCCTGATTTATCATGTCTAACATAAAACAGATACATATGCAAACAGGAAAGATTGGGGTTACAACTGAGAACATTTTCCCTATTATTAAAAAATTCCTCTACTCAGATCATGAAATATTTCTGCGTGAGCTTATTTCTAATGCTGTTGATGCCACTCAGAAACTTAGAACTATGGCCTCTGCTGGAGATTACAAAGGTGAGGCAGGTGATGCTAAGATCTTTGTGACTGTTGATAAGAAGAAAAAGACAATTAAGGTATCCGACAATGGTGTTGGTATGACGGAGGAGGAACTTGACAAATATCTGAACCAGATAGCTTTTTCCAGTGCCAATGACTTTCTTGATAAATATAAGGATCAGGCAAATTCCATAATCGGACATTTTGGACTTGGATTCTACTCTTCATTCATGGTGTCCGATAAGGTTGAAGTAATAACCAGATCGTATCAGGATGGTGCAAAAGCTGTTAAGTGGACCTGTGATGGCAGCCCTGAATACACTATTGAGGAAAGTGTCAGAGATGGCAGGGGTACTGATGTAATACTTCATATCGACAAGGAATCAAAGGATTTTCTTGATGATAATAAAATTGAACAGCTGCTGAAAAAGTACTGTAAATTTCTTCCGGTTGAAATAGCTTTCGGAAAGGAACAAGAGTGGAAGGACGGAAAAATGGTCGACACCGGGAAGGACAAGATCATAAACAATACTAAACCTGCATGGACACTCAAACCATCTGAACTGAAAGACGAGGATTATCAGAAATTCTACAGGGAACTTTACCCTGCCGGAGACGAACCCCTTTTCAATATTCATCTCAACGTTGATTATCCTTTCAAGCTTACTGGTATTCTTTATTTCCCGAAGATCAAGAGTAACATCGAAATACAGAAAAACAAGATTCAGCTATACTGTAACCAGGTCTTTGTAACTGATTCAGTTGAAGGTATTGTACCTGAATTTCTTACATTACTTCATGGAGTGCTCGATTCACCTGATATTCCGCTAAACGTATCCAGGAGTTACCTGCAGAGCGACTCAAATGTCAAGAAAATATCCAGCCATATTACAAAGAAAGTTGCTGACAGGCTTAATGATATTTTCAGGAATAACCGTGAAGAATTTGAGAAAAAATGGGACAGCCTCAAGCTATTTATAGAATATGGGATGATTACCGAGGAAAAATTCTATGAAAAGGTATCAAAGTTCGCTCTTCTGAAAAATACTGATGACAAGTATTTTACATATGAAGAGTATGAAAAGATTATTAAGGAAAACCAGACAGACAAGCATAAATCACTGATTTATCTCTATTCAACAAATAAGACAGATCAGTTCAGCTATATTGAGAAGGCAAAAAGCAAGGGATACGATGTTCTTAACCTCGACGGTCAGCTTGACATTCATCTGATTAACCACCTTGAGACAAAGTTTAAGGATTCAAGGTTTGTACGTGTTGATTCAGATGTAATCGAAAAGCTGATACAGAAAGAGGAGACCCGTGACGCAAAATTACCAAAGGAAAAACAGGATGACCTTAAGAGTGTGTTCAATATCAGGCCGAAATCAAAGGAAGTATTTAACGTGACATTTGAAACACTTGATGAGAATGAAACTCCTGTAATGATAACCCAGTCGGAATTCATGCGCAGAATGAAGGATATGTCAGCGATGGGAGGCGGTATGAATTTCTACGGAGAGCTGCCTGACAGCTATAACCTGGTTGTCAATCCGAATCATAAGCTTGTCATTAAGGTTTCTGATGAACTTTATGCTGCAAAGGGTGATGAATTGTCATCCAACGATGCTGAAAGGAAAAAGCTTAAGGAAGAAATCGACTTTATGGAGAAGGAGCATAAGAAGAAAAAGAGCGATGAAATAAGTCAGCTTGAAAAGGATGATCTGGAAAAGCTCCGTAAAGAACTTTCTGATATTGAGGATTCGCGTAAAAACGTGCTTGAGGCTTTCGGATCGGGAAATAATACCGTTAAGCAACTGGTTGATCTTGCTCTTCTTTCAAATAATATGCTAAGAGGCGAAGAACTGAGTACCTTTGTCAAGAGGAGCGTGGAGCTTCTGTAAGAGTTTATGCTGGGTGCTAGGTGCTAGGTGCTGGGTGTTGAATAACGGTACACCGGTACCCAGCACCAAGTACCCAGTACCCAGTTAAATCATCCTTCCTATCTCACCTTTAAGGTAGTCTATTGCAGCGCGGGTAGGTTCCTTGTCAAGTTCCATGATACGTTCGAGGAGTTGTTTGCTGAGAGCCATTCCTGTTGAATTAGCCGGCATTTTTTCAACTTCACTGTTGATAATCTTTATCATATTCGACCTGGCATTCCTGACAACTTCCCAGGCCTGTGGACTCATATAAATCTGCTGTGAAAGGTTATGCTCAAATTCACTTCTTATGGCATTCAGCATTGCAGTATGTAGCTGTCCTGCAGACATATCTGCATTGCTGACCCTTACTATAAGCGATTCAAGGGAGATCCTCTCAAGAAAGAGCACTATCCGCTCATAAGCCTGTAGCCTGATAGGTGTTACAGTCCTGCTGTTCTGAAGGATTGACTCCTGCCTTCTCTTTTCCTGATCATTCTTTATCATGTTTCTCATTACCATCCAGGCAGTAAGCATTACTAGCAGCGCAGGAATTAATATTTTCAGTATGTCAGTTACAATTTCCATATGATTTCATTTTATTAACAATTTTACGAATTTCTTCTTACTTTTATCTCACTTTTCTCATATAACTTTTGTTTTTATACTTTTATCTTTTATCCTGAATTATGGAATATATATCAGACCGGGTTAAAACGATGGCAGTGTCACAGACACTTGCTATGGCTCAGAAGAGCAGGGAGCTGACAGCAAAGGGTTTAGACATAATTAGTTTGAGTATCGGAGAACCCGATTTCAATACACCTGATTATATAAAGGAGGCTGCTAAAAAAGCTATTGATGAAAATTATTCAACATATCCTCCAGTGCCAGGTTACAGGGACCTGCTGGAAGCAATTTCTGAGAAATTCAGAAAGGAAAACAGACTCATCTATACAACTGACCAGATTATTGTATCAGCAGGAGCAAAGCACTCGCTGATAAACGTAATTCTGTCTATTGTAAATCCGGGTGATGAAGTAATTATTCCTGCACCATACTGGGTAAGTTATTATGATCAGGTAATCCTTGCAGGTGGTAAGCCGGTGATTATAAGTGCATCACTTGAAAACGATTTTAAGATCACTCCTGAACAGCTTGAATCTGCAATAACCAAAAAGACCAGGCTGATTATGTTTAATTCACCGTCGAATCCCACAGGGATGGTTTATTCCCGTGATGAGATGGAAAAGCTTGCCGGGGTGATTGAAAAGCATGAAGGTGTATTCATAATGTCTGATGAGATTTATGAGCATATCATCTTCGAAGGTGAGCATATCAGCATGGCTTCTTTTGCATCAATATATGACAGGGTGATAACCGTAAATGGTGTGTCAAAAGGATATGCAATGACAGGATGGAGGATTGGTTACATCGGTGCACCGGTATGGATTGCAAAAGCCTGCAATAAGTTGCAGGGTCAGTTTACATCAGGTGTTTGTTCAATTGCCCAGCGTGCGGCTCTGGCAGCTCTTAAGGGTACCAATGAATCGCAGGTAATTATGAGAGATGCCTTCCTCCGCAGAAGGAATCTCATTTGTGGCCTTCTTAAAGATGTTAAAGGTCTGAAATTCAGGATCCCCCAGGGAGCTTTTTATGTGATGCCTGATATAACATATTATCTTGGCAAAAGCGATGGTGAAAATCGTATAAATACTTCCGATGATTTGGCTCTGTATCTGCTGGATAAAGCACAGGTGGCGACAGTAGGAGGAGACGGATTTGGTGCTCCTGAATGTATCCGGATCTCTTATGCAACCTCAGATGAACTGCTGGTAAAGGCTGTTAAAAGAATAACAGAGGCTCTTAGCTGCCTAAAATAATTTTAACGCCAAAGAAAAAGAAGGTGTCTCAAAAGTCTTTTTTTATCAATCCACCACTAAATATGCCGCTAATGCGGCACTAATTGAAAATCAGTGGATTTATAAGCCCCCCTGGGGGGTGGGGGGTAAATATGGATTTAGGAGACGCCTCCCGGGGGGGGGTAAAAATCAATACTTATTATATGAAACTGTCACCTCAGAAGGTTTTCTCCTTTTTTCCCTTTTTTCGCTGAGTGAATAACCAAGGGTAATTATAAGCTCAACCCTCTTGTATTTAGGCACTCCGAGTGTCTTCCTGACCTTTTCTTCATCGAACCAACCAAGCATACATGACCCCAGTCCTTCAGCCTCTGCCTGCAGACAGATATTCTCTGATGCAATTCCGATGTCTATCAGAGAATAATCCTTACGCTTTATCTGGGCACCGATTCTGGATGTAAGGTTTGCCTGTTCCCTGATAACTACCAGCATAGCAGGTGCCTGACCGGCAAATTCATTCATCCCCAGCAGCTTTGCAGAGGAAGCCTCTGCAAGCTTTGCCAGGAGATCAGTTTCTGTAACGACAATAAATTTCCAGGGTTGTGCATTACAGGCCGACGGAGCCATCCTGCCGGCTTCGACTATTCTCTCCAGTTTTTCTTTTTCAATGGGTCTTTCACTGTACTTCCTGTCACTCTGCCGGCTCTTGATTAGTTCCAGCAATTTCTTCCCATCGATCATTTTCTAGTAGTTGGTTGAAAGTAATTCAAAATAGGCCTCAGGGTGCAGACATGCAGGGCAGTTCTTTAGTGGTTTGGTTCCGAAATGGATATATCCGCATTTTCTGCAATACCAGAATACTTTGTCATCCCTCTCAAATACACGGTCTTTCATTACGTTTTCAAGAAGTTTCCTGTATCTCTCTTCATGTCCTTTCTCTGCTGCTGCAATAGCCCTGAAAGCAGTGGCAACTGTTTTGAATCCTTCTTCTTCAGCAACCTGTGCAAATGCAGGATAAAGATCACTCCACTCTTCATGCTCACCTTCTGCAGCTGCCAGAAGATTTGATTTGGTAGTGTCAGTTTTTCCTGCAGGATATGACGCTGTGATCTCTACCATTCCGCCTTCAAGAAATCTGAAGAACCTTTTTGCATGCTGTTGTTCCTGAAGTGCAGTTTCCAGGAAAATACCGGCTATTTGTTCAAAACCTTCTTCCTTTGCAACCTTAGCAGCAAATTCATACCTGTTTTTTGCCTGTGATTCACCTGCAAATGCCTTGAGCAGGTTTTGTTCTGTTTTTGTTCCCTTAATACTCTTTTCCATATCAGTCATATTTAAAGGTTATTGGTGGTAAAATATATTTAGTGATTCCTGCTAAATGTTATAAATATAAGAATTTATCCATTAAGCTCCGGTACTGATGGAAGCAAAAAAATAAATAATAAGAAAGAATTTGAAAATCAGAATTTTACGATAGTGTGGGCTATCAGGATTATGCTTTGTCTTTTTTCCCTGAAAAATTAAGTTTCTTTTCTTCGCCTCTCAGAAGTCTGCCGATATTTTTCCTGTGAGTTAGCAGGAGAGCTATTGCTACAATAATTGAAAATACTTTAAAAACCACAGACGGAGTATCGAACATTAGGAAAAGAAATACAGGGAATGCTATACCTGCTGTCATTGATGAAACGGAGACTATGCCTGTAATGATAAGAACTAAAAGGAATACTCCTATGCAGAGAAGTGTAAGCAAAGGTTGCAGGGCAAGAAGGACTCCGAACATCGTTGCTACACCTTTTCCTCCCCTGAATCCCGCAAAAAGCGGGAATATATGACCTGTTATCGAAAAAAGTCCTGAAGCTATCTGAAGGTTTGTCAGCATTGCAGTCTCCGGTTCTGCAGCATTCAGAAATACAGGCAACATAGTTGCAAGCCAGCCCTTGGCCAGATCGATAAGGAGTACCGGAATCCCGGTCTTCCACCCAAGTACCCTGATAACATTTGTAGCTCCTGCATTGCCGCTTCCATGTTCTCTAACATCAGTTTTGTGAAGCCATTTGCCTATCCAGACAGCAGAAGGTATTGAGCCGAGCAGATATGCTGCAAAAAAAGCTTCAATGGTATTCAGGATATTCATACAAAAAAGGATGTGTTAAATTATCGGACCATGCTCAATAAGAATAGCTGATTCCTTATTCACAGTAAATTTAGTGAAATTGTTTATGAACTTGAGAGCCAGGTCTTTAGCTGCAATATTCCATTTTACAGTCGATTCCCATGTGAGTGAAGGATTGAGAATGTTATCATCAACACCTTCAATATGTTCGGGGAAACTGAGTCTGAAAACAGGAATCTGGCTGAATTTGCTTTTCTGAATTGAACCGTCCAGTATTGAATTGATGATTTTCCTTGTTATTGAAAGTTCAATTCTGCTTCCGGTGCCGTAGGGACCTCCCATCCATCCGGTGTTAACCAGCCAGGCTTCAGCATTACTTAAGTTCATTTTACGGGTAAGTTCATTGGCGTACACCATTGGATCCAGCATCAGAAATGTACCTCCAAAACAGGTTGAAAATGAAGGTACAGGTTCAAGTATTCCCCGTTCAGTACCAGCTACTTTTGCGGTATACCCGCTCAGAAAGAAATATTTCGTCTGCTCCACAGAAAGCCTGCTTACAGGAGGCAGCACACCAAAAGCATCAGCGGTAAGGAAGATTACTTTTTTGGCATGTCCTGCCCTGGATACAGGTTTAACTATATTCTCAATATGATAGAGAGGATATGAGACCCTGGTATTTTCAGTCTTTGAGGTATCATTGAAGTCAATAGATCCGTCATCCCTGATTACAAGGTTTTCAAGAAGGGCATCCCTCCTGATGGCATTATAGATACCAGGTTCCTTTTCTTTGCTCAGTTTTACACATTTGGCATAACATCCACCTTCGTAGTTAAAAACACCTTCATCATCCCATCCATGCTCGTCATCTCCGATAAGGGCCCTGCCAGGATCGGTCGACAGGGTTGTTTTTCCAGTCCCTGACAAACCAAAAAATATTGCTGTATCGCCATCCTTACCCACATTTGCAGAGCAATGCATTGAAGCAATTCCTTTTAACGGAAGGTAGTAATTCATAAGGCAGAATATCCCTTTTTTCATTTCCCCTCCATACCAGGTACCGCCTATTACAAGCATTTTCTCGGTAAGGTTGAAAATGATAAAGTTTTCTGAATTCAGTCCCTGTTCCTGCCAGTCCGGATTAGTTGCCTTTGAAGCATTTATCACCACAAAATCGGGCTCAAAATTTTCAAGTTCTTCATGCTCAGGCCTTATAAACATATTTTTTACAAAATGGGCCTGCCAGGCAACCTCCATTACAAATCTTACCCGTAACCTCGAATTATCATTTGCTCCGCAATATCCGTCAACCACAAACAACCTTTTTCCTGAAAGCTGTTTTGATGCTATATTCCTGCAATGCGTCCAGATTTCCTGTGATATCGGTTTGTTATCTGATACCTTTGCCTTTTCGGACCTCCACCAGACGGTATCCTTTGTTTTTTCATCAAATACAACATATTTGTCCTTTGGTGATCTGCCGGTGAAAACACCTGTATCCACTGCTATGGCTCCATTTTTTGTAATTATTCCTCTTTCAAGTTTGCTTAGACCCGGCTTTGTCTCTTCGGCAAAAAGTGTATTGTAGGATGGATTGTAGAGGACCTCCGCGACATTGGTGATACCATACTTTATCAGGTCAGGTGGTTTAATCATAGCTGAAGCTTTTGATTAATGGACTATGGTCAAAAGTAAAACAATAAACTGAAAGTAAAGTTTTTAATGATTAATATGAGGAAAAAAAAAGGGGCTCGTTAAAGCCCCTTTGCTATTATAGGCTTGCTATTTACCATATTTTATAGATGCCTGAGCTGCAGCCAGTCTTGCGATCGGAACCCTGAACGGAGAACAGCTTACATAAGTTAAACCTGCCTTGAAGCAGAATTCAACAGAAGCAGGATCACCACCCTGTTCACCACAAATACCAACTTTAAGATCCGGTCTTGTAGCACGACCTTTCTCAACTGCCATCTTGATAAGCTGTCCGACGCCGTCCTGATCAATTGTCTGGAACGGATCAGATGCAAGAATCTTCTTGTCAAGATAATCATGAAGGAATCCTCCGGTATCATCACGGCTGAAACCAAAAGTCATCTGTGTAAGGTCGTTTGTGCCGAATGAGAAGAACTCAGAGGTTTTTGCCATACGGTCGGCGAGAAGACATGCACGTGGAATTTCAATCATTGTTCCATATTTGCAGGAGATCTCCTTTACACCAAATTTATTGCATACATCTGCATAAATTTTATCATATACTTTTTTAGTGAAGTCAAGTTCTGCAACCTCGCATGTAACTGGAACCATTAATTCAGGATAAGGTTTCTTTCCTTCTTTAACAAGTTCAATTGAAGACTCGAGCATTGCCCTGATCTGCATTTCTGTAACCTCAGGGAAAGTAATACCAAGACGTACTCCGCGATGTCCCATCATAGGGTTTGATTCATGCAGAGCTTCGCCGCGTTTTGCAACGTCCTCTTTCTTAATTCCGAGTGCCTTGGCAAGCTCTTCCTGTTTTTCAGCTCCCTGGGGAACGAATTCATGAAGTGGCGGATCGAGAAGCCTGAATGTAACTGGCAGTCCGTCCATGGCAGCCATAGTGGCTTTCATATCTTTCTTAACGAATGAGAACAGTTCATCAAGAGCTTTGCGGCGTTCTGTTTCATTAGCGCTGAGAATCATTTTACGGAGCAGGAACAGAGGCTGTTCAGATCCTTTTCCGTAGAACATATGCTCTGTACGGAAAAGCCCAATACCTTCAGCACCGTAGTTACGTGCAACAATAGCATCTTCAGGGGTCTCAGCATTTGTGCGGACACCCATTTTACGATATTTGTCAACTATTGACATAAACTCCTTGAACCTGGGATTCTCAGAAGCATCCATTAGTGTTAGAGCGCCAAGATATACGAATCCTTTTGTTCCGTTAAGAGTAAGATAATCTCCCTCCTTAATAACTGTATCCGAACCTGATATTTTGCATATTTTCTTTGCAGCGTCAACATGAAGTGCACCGGCACCTACGATACAGCATTTACCCCAGCCGCGGGCAACAAGAGCAGCGTGTGAAGTCATACCACCGCGTGCGGTAAGAATACCTTCAGCAGCACGCATACCTTCAACATCTTCAGGGTTTGTCTCTTCACGAAGGAGAATTACTTTTTCACCCTTGCGGAACCATGCAACTGCATCTTCAGCATTGAAGACAACTCTTCCAACAGCAGCTCCCGGGCCGGCAGGAAGGCCTTTCACTGCAGCTGTGTGCTTCTTTTCAACTGCGGGATCGCAGATAGGATGAAGAAGTTCATCAAGCTGGGCAGGATCAACACGCAGAACTGCAGTTTTTTCGTCAATAAGCTTTTCATGAAGCATATCCATTGCCATGTTCAGAGCAGCTGTACCGGTTCTTTTTCCGGCGCGGCACTGTAACATATAAAGAACACCTTCCTGAATTGTGAATTCAATATCAAGCATATCATGGAAGGACTTCTCAAGAATATTACGGATATCCCATAATTCCTTATAGGTACCCGGCATCGCTTCCTGCATACTGTGGAGATGCTTGTTCTGATCGTTTTTTGTATCGTCATTGAGAGGGCTGGGGGTACGAATACCTGCAACCACATCTTCACCCTGTGCATTTACAAGCCACTCACCATAAAAGAGGTTTTCACCTGTTGCAGGGTTACGGGTGAATGCAACACCTGTTGCAGAAGTGTCACCCATATTTCCGAATACCATTGCCTGTACGTTAACAGCTGTACCCCAGTCATCGGGAATACCTTCGATACGACGATAGGAAACGGCTTTCTTTCCATTCCAGCTTTTAAATACTGCTTTGATACTTCCCTCGAGCTGTTCTTTTGCATCATCAGGGAAAGGTTTACCGATAACTTTCTTTACAATTACCTTAAACTCTTCAGCAAGCTGTTTGAGCTCATCAGCTGAGATTTCTGTATCTGACTTATATCCTTTTTTGTGTTTGAATTCATCAAGTTTCTCATCAAGCTGCTTGCGGATACCCTTGCCTTCACCAAGTTCGAGACCTTCTGCCTTTTCCATAACTACGTCAGCATACATCATAATGAGACGACGATATGAGTCCCATACAAATCGTGGATTGTTGGTCTTCTTGAGAAAACCGGGGATTGTTGCAGAACACAGACCGATATTAAGTACTGTGTCCATCATACCTGGCATTGAGCTTCTTGCACCTGACCGGCATGAAACAAGCAGGGCGTTCTCAGGATCGCCATATTTCATATTCATTGCCTCTTCTGTTTTCTTCATTGCAGTCCAAACCTCAGGCATGAGATCAGGATGAAGAGTACAATCATTTTTATAATACTCATTGCAGGCTTCGGTAGTGATTGTGAAACCGGCAGGAACGGGTAAGCCAAGAAGGCACATTTCTGCAAGGTTGGCACCCTTACCTCCGAGGAGGTTTTTCATGTCAGCCTTACCTTCTGCAGTCTTTTTTCCAAAGGAGTAAACTCTTTTAACTTTTGACATAATGTTATTGATTTGAGATAATTAATGTATAGTTTTTGAAAATCAGGCGCAAAGTTATAATAAAAATCGGATTTATAAAACCATCTGGAGGCTTTCAGGATCTTGGATGAAACATAATCAGGGTATCCCTCAGAAAACTCCTGTCAATGTGGGTGTAAATCTCAGTTGTGAGTATCGATTCATGTCCAAGCATCTCCTGCACAGCTCTGAGATCAGCACCTGCTTCGACCATATGTGTTGCAAATGAATGCCTGAAGGTGTGAGGGCTTATTTTCTTCCTTATTCCTGCTCTTGCGGCAAGGTTTTTTATAATTGTGAAGATCATAGCTCTTGTCAGCTTTCTGCCTCTTCTGTTCAGAAAAATTATATTCTCATCATGGATAACAGACAGATGATTCCTGTCTGCTCTGTATATCTCTATCTCCTTTAGTGCCTTACCACTTATAGGTACCAGCCTCTGCTTGTTCCCCTTCCCTGTAACAATTACAAATCCCTCACCATAATGAATATCTGTCAGATGAAGATTTACAAGTTCGGAAACACGCAAACCACAACCATACAGAGTTTCTATAATTGCTTTGTTCCTGTGGCCTTCAGGTTTGCTGAGATCAATAGCATCAATTATCCTGTCTATTTCCGCAACCGACAGAACCTGAGGCAGTTTCAATCCTGTTTTTGGCGATTCAATAAGGGATGCGGGATTATCATCTGTTTCACCTTCGATCAGCAGGAATTTATAGAATGCCCTTATGCCCGACAGAACTCTTGACTGGGTTCTGGGATTGCTGCTCTCCTCACCATACCATCCAAGGAAATCCTTAAGATCAGAGTATCCTACAGATACCGGGGAGATTTTTTTCCCCGATTCCTCTATGAACCGCTCAAGCTTTTTTACATCATTAATATATGCTTCAACACTGTTTTCAGACAATGATTTTTCAAGCCTTAAATAGGTCTCAAAATTTCTTAACGACTGTTGCCATGTGAGGCTCATTGTATTCTGCTGAGTAGATAAATTAAAGAGTCATAAAAGTATAACAATTTTTTGTCTATTTTTACCCTTTTAATTTGATCTGTAATACATTTGGTGTTTCTGTAAAAAACTCAATATCAGATGAAAATAAAAATAATAAACGGTCCTAACCTGAATCTTCTGGGAAAAAGAGAACCGGAAAAGTACGGACATTCATCATTCGAGGAATATATCAGATTGCTTGTTGACAGGTTTCCGGGGATCTCTTTTGAGTATTTTCAGTCAAATATAGAGGGTGAGATTATAAGTACTATTCATCAGTCAGACTTATCTTCGGATGGTATTATTCTTAATGCCGGTGGTTATACTCATACTTCTGTAGCAATTCATGATGCCATAGCTTCGGTGAAGACTCCTGTAATTGAAGTACATATCACTAATATTTTTGCACGGGAGGAGTTCAGACATAAAAGTATTATATCAGCAGTATGCAAAGGTACAATTTCGGGATTTGGACTTGACAGTTACAGGCTTGGAGTTGAAGCACTTACAGAGTATTATAAATCAAAACATGACAGTAAATGAATAAGAAAAGAACCAAGATAGTAGCAACATTATCAGACAAAAACTGTGAACCTGATTTTATCAGTCAGCTCTTTGAGGCAGGAATGGATGTTGTAAGGATTAATTCTGCCCATGTAACGCCGGATGCAGCATTAATGATGATTGGAAATGTGAGGAAGGTTTCTGACAGGATCGCAATACTTGTTGATACAAAAGGACCCGAGATTCGTACAACAGCATGCGATGAACCTGTGCAACTTAAGAAAGGCGATAAAATCCTAATTATTGGCAATCCTGAAAGGAAAACATCCTCTGAAGCAATCTATGTGAGCTATCCGCAATTTGTTTCCGATGTGGCACCGGGGACAGTAATTCTTATTGATGATGGTGAAATTGAACTCAAAGCCGTCAGGAAAAATGGTATAGAGCTTGAATGTTACATCGAAAATGATGGTGTTCTGGGATCGAGGAAAAGCGTCAATGTACCCGGAGCAAGGATTAATCTACCTTCTCTTACTGAAAAGGACAGGGCATTTCTTAAAATGGCCGCCGGAAATGATGTTGATTTCATTGCACACTCTTTTGTACGGTCCAGGCAGGATGTTCTGGATGTTCAGGAAGTCCTTGATTCCTATAAAAGTGATATAAAAATAATTGCCAAGATTGAAAACCAGGAGGGAGTTGACAATATTGATGATATTCTGGATCATGTTTACGGAGTAATGGTAGCCAGAGGGGATCTGGCAATTGAGGTACCATACGAAAAAATTCCTGTTATTCAGAAAATGATTATTAATAAATGTATTATAAACAGGAAACCGGTTATAGTTGCTACCCAGATGCTTCATTCCATGATCAGGAATCCGAGGCCAACCCGTGCAGAGGTAAGTGATATTGCCAATGCTATTTATTCACAGACAGATGCAATTATGCTGAGTGGAGAAACCGCCAATGGGAAATATCCTGTTGAAGCAGTAAAAACAATGGCAAAAGTTGCCCTTGAAGTGGAACGTAATAAAGAAAAGTTTTTGGATATACCTTATCTGAATGCAACCGGTGAAATATCGGCATATCTTGCAAAAGTTGCTGTAAAAACAGCCTTCAGGATTGGTGCAAAGGGAATAATTGCCGATACCACAATGGGCAGAACCATAAAGGACATGGCTGCATACAGGGGCGTTAACCTGATTCTTGCACAATGCTATCTGCAAAGAACTATGAGAGAGTTAGCCTTGTCCTACGGAGTTTATGCCGGGTATCAGGAAAGCAGGAAATCCGTAGACGATTTTATACAGATAGCCCTTAAAAATCTTTTAAAGACTCACAATTTAAAGGGTGATGATATCGTTGTAGTTCTGGCAGGTAATTTTACTGCAGGGTCAGGTTTTTCATTTATTGAGGTTGGATCGGTCTCATACCTTAAAGATCGTGTAAATATCGAGGAATTATAATAAATGGTCTGATTTTTGTAACCTTACTAGGGCCTTATTGCTGGAAGAATGTTTAAAAGCCTTGTAGTATCACTCTGTTTAATTCTTCATCCGGTCCATCTTACAATGACAAGCATTGATTATGTTCCGGAAAATGATTCTTTGAAAGTGTTTTTAAGGATGTATTATGATGATTTTCTTCTTGATCTGTCGATGAGCGGTGAAAACAGGGGAATAGATTTTTTCAATTCCGGCTCTCAGGATTCGAAAGAAGTTATGGAACGATATATAAATAAAAGATTGATAATTAAGGTAAACAAAAAACAGCTTGACGGTAAACTTTATGATCTTGAGATTGTTGAAAATGAAGTTAAGCTGGGAATTAATTACATAACATCGAAAAAACCAGGGTTATTAACTGTCAGTAATCTGATTATGACAGGTTTGTATAACGATCAGTCAAACCTGATAATTATTAAGGTTGGAAACTTTGAAGAGGGAGTTAAACTGACACCGGAGAAAACCGGGCAGACTTTTAAAATAAAGTAGAAGAGTGAAGACGATATTATTAAAAGTACTATTTGCGCTGTTGCTGCTGCCCTTGTTTGTGGCTGACCTGTTTGCAACTCATAACAGGGCTGGTGAGATCACATATGTTCAACTTTCTGATCTTACATATGAAATTACGATTACCACATTCACTTATACACTGAGCTTTGCCGACCGGCCAACACTTGATGTTGAATGGGGAGATAATTCAACATCAACTGCTAAAAGAGAAAGCCAGCTGACTCTTCCAAATTTCTATAAGAGGAATATTTACAAAATAAATCATACATATCCGGGTCCTGGGATATATAAAATAGTTGTTCAGGACCCAAACAGGAACGCCGGTGTGAAAAATATTCCGAATTCAGTCAATGTGGTATTTTCAATTTCCACCATACTTACTGTTAACCCCTCAATGGGGAGAAACAGTACTCCTGTCTTGCTTAATCCTCCTTATGATAAGGCTGCTTACGGGTATGTTTTTATTCATAATCCTGCTGCCTATGATCCCGATGGCGACAGTCTTTCATATAAGCTTACAGTATGTACCCGTGAGGATGGAAGACCAATAGAAAACTACACTTTTCCTCCTGCCACACATTCACTCAGGGTAGATTCAATAAGCGGGGATCTTATATGGGACACTCCTGCCGATACAGGTGTATTCAATGTAGCGATGGAAATACAGGAATGGAGAAATGGCAAGAAAATAGGTATAGTTGTCAGGGATATGCAGATTGAGGTATACAGTACTGATAATAAGCCTCCTGTTAACAGTGCTCTCAGAGATTATTGCGTTGAAGTCGGAGATACTGTTGATTTTATCTTTTCTGCAACCGATGAAAACAATGATTTTCTGACACTAAAATCTACCTCCGGAATATTTACAATTAAAAGTTGCCCTGCAACATTTACAAAAATTGATTCTGTGGCAGGATTTGCCTCCTCAAGGTTCAGATGGATACCATGTCACGAGGCGGTGAGAAATCAGCCATATGACGTAATATTTAAATCTGATGACCATAACAGCGATGTAAAGTTATCAGATATTGATAATATGAAAATAAAAGTGCTTGGTCCGCCTCCAATATTAACTAATGCTGTTCCTGAAGGCAAACAGATAAAACTGACCTGGAATAATTATGGTACAGATGTTATAGCTGGATTCAGTATTTACAGAAGACAGGGAGCATCGACATTCAATCCTGACTCGTGTACTTCGGGGGTACCACTCTCCTTTGGATTTGCAAAAGTGGGATATATTACAGGAAGTTCAACAACATCATTTTCAGACAGTGACAACGGTTTGGGGCTGCAGTACGGCATAGAATATACCTACAGGATAGTTGCCGTTTACCCCAATGGTACAGAGAGCAAAGCATCGAATGAGATCACTTCTTCACTTGTTTCAGGTGTTCCTGTTATCCGTAATGTAAGTGTAAGAAATACAGATCCGGTAAACGGCTCAATCTTTATATCATGGAAAAAACCGGATCGGCTGGATACAATACCTGCAACAGGGCCATATGAATACCTGATTTTCAGAGCCGCTGGGACAGGAGGGACTAACTACAGCCAGATCAATTCTATTTTGACTGCAGACCTTAATGATACAGTAATGGTAGATACCCTGATTAATACAGTTGCTACCGGTTATATATACAGGGTTGAATTATGGAACAATGCCCCTGGTAACAGGTTCCTCATAGGTGAACCTGCATATTCTTCTTCTCTTTACCTTACAGCTTCACCCGGAGACAAAAAGGTCAAACTCACTTTGGCCAGAAACGTTCCATGGATTAATACACGTTATGACATTTACAGGTTGAATCAGTCAACAATGGTATTTGATTCAATTGCCTCAACCAATCAGCTGAATTATAGCGACCAGGGTCTGGAAAATGGACTTGAGTATTGTTATATGATAAGATCATTCGGTGGATATCTTACTGAAGATTTACCAAAAAACCTGATGAATTTCTCTGAGAAGATTTGTGTTACTCCTGAAGATAATGAACCTCCGTGTACACCTGAAATTAATGTTACAAGTCAATGCGACAGCCTTTACAATACCATTACATGGGCTATAACCGATCCATTGTGCCTTGCAGATGTAGCCGGTTACAGGATTTATTACAAACAAACCGCAGAGGAAAACATGGAACTTATCACCGAAATTGGTGACCCGAATATCTTCACCTATAAACACTTTCCGGGTGATGTCATATCAGGCTGCTATGCTGTTTCTACTTTTGACCTTAAAGGTAATGAGGGTGAAAAATCCGTAATGGTTTGTATTGATTCATGTAATTTCTATGAAATTCCAAATGTTTTTACCCCTAATGGAGATGATATTAATGACCGTCTTGTTGCAAAGACATCAGGGCTTGTGGAAAAGATAGATTTCAAGCTGTTCAACAGGACCGGATTATTAATTTTCAGTACCGATAACCCAAAAATTGAATGGAACGGTACTTATAATGGTAAAATTGTATCACCTGGTGTTTACTTTTATCAGTGTGATGTCTATGAGAAACGCATTTCTGGCACTGAGCTGTTCCATCTGTCCGGTTTTGTCCATGTGATTACGGAAATTAATGCAAAAGTTAAGAAAGAGGAGACAAAATGATCCTGATGAGACTAAAAGATAGAATCATATTCCTTTTAATAATCACTTACCTCGGCAACAATGTCAGTGGGCAGGGAGATGTCGATTTTATCCTAAAAGCAACAGCACTCTCTGAATCGGGTAAAACCAATGAGGCCATCCGTGTTCTGAGTAAGGCAATTGAATTAAATGCCTCCGGCAGACTTTATGTTCAGAGAGGTGATGCATATTTATCAGTAAATGATCTTTCATCCGCTATACAGGACTTTAACCAGGGAAACCGAATCGTTGAACATTCCGGAGATTATGGTCTGGCAAAAGCGTATGCTGTTAAAGGCGATGCATCTACTTCTCTTTACCATCTGGGAATGCACCTTGAATCAGTATATAAGAAAAGCGAAAAAGAGATAATGCTTGATCCTTCCTTCGCAAGAATAGAAAACCGACCGGAATGGAGGCAATTCTGGAAAAAGGATTGGTATAATGCAGCGGAGAGGAGCAGAGCAGAAATTGAATACCTGACTTCCGGAAAAAAGATCGAAGATTCCAGAGGCATTCTGGCTGAAATGAAAAGGAATTATCCAGACAGTGACGAAACACTTTATTCTGAAGCACTTATAAACTTTGTATCTGGTAAATATAATGAGGCGGTTTCAAATGCAATTATACTCACAGCTTCGAATCCACTAAATGCAGGATATCTGAGGTTACTTGCGAAAGGACAGGAAGGTCAATCAAACTATGCCGGAGCTTCCGGTACGTATTCAAAGCTGATTGAATCAGGAGTTCCTGATGCCAGACTATTATTATCCAGAGCTCAATGTTACAGGAGGACCGGAGAAACAGATAAGGCTAAAAAGGACATTGAAAGATTTCTTGAGTATTACCCTGAGGACAAATCAGCCTTAAGTATTGTGGGGAAAGTTGAAGCGGAGTCGGGTGATAACATTAAAGCACTTGAATATTTTTCAAAAAACCTTAAGCTGCATCCGAACGATGCTGATTGTTATATTGACAGGGCTAATTCATATTTTGCATCAAAATCGTGGGAATGGGCTGCAGATGATTACAGTATGTCACTTGATCTGAAACCTGATAATCCGGATGCCTGGCTCAATAAGGGTATTTCACTGTTAAGTATCGGAAATGTTAAGGATGCCTGTCACGATTTCAAGAAATCATATTCACTCGGAAACCAGAAAGCATCGTCTTATCTGAGTAAAAACTGCATAGGTCGTTAATCACCTGTTCTATAGATATTAAATCTTTTTCCTGACGCCTGACGCCTGTCGCCTGACGCCTGTCGCCTGTCGCCTGTCGCCTGTCGCCGTTTATCTTACATGCTTCAGTATTCTTTCGAACAGGTCATGAGGCTTGAATGGCTTCAGAACGTAATCATTTATGTGAAGCGATTCGATCTTATCGTGGTTTTCAGACATTATTGCAGCAGTTAGTGCCACTATCGGGATACTTTTAATCATAGGATCATTTGATTCCCTTATTATCCTTGATGCCTCAATTCCATCCATGACAGGCATCTGGAGATCCATAAGTATAAGATCAAAATTCTCAGATCTTACTTTTTCCAGGGCAAGCTGTCCATTTTCAGCATGTGTTACCTTGACACCCCATCCGGTAAGGAATTTATTGGCTACAAAGAAGTTTATCTTATTATCTTCGGCAATCAGTATTCTTTTTCCTTCGAGGCCTGTAAAGTTTTCAGGGATTTCAGCTTTTTGACCAAGACTGCTCTTTTCCGATACTCCAAGAGTTATTGCAAACCTGAACGATGAACCCTTTCCAGGTTCACTTTCAATAAAAATTGTTCCCCCCTGGAGCTCGATAAGTTTTTTGCAGATGGCAAGCCCGAGGCCGGTGCCCCCGTATTGTCTGGTTGTATCGGCTGAAGCCTGAGTGAATCCGTCAAAAATTGCAGTGTGCATTTCCTTTGGTATCCCAATCCCGGTATCAGTTACAGTAAATTCAACCTTTGCCTGGTTTCCATTTCTTGAAAGCTCACGTACAACAACATGAATACCTCCCTGGTTTGTAAATTTAAGGGCATTTGACAGCAGATTGGAGAGGATCTGGTTCAACCTGATCGGGTCTCCAATCACTTCTACCGGGAGAAACTGGTCCTTATTAAGATCAAAACTGAGATTTTTAGCTTTGGATCTGAATGAATATGAACGCATTATTTCCTCAAGGAAATCGCTCAGATTAAACTGGGTTTGTTCAAAAACAATTTTCCCTGATTCCATCTTATTGTAATCAAGGACATCGTTTACAAGTGTAAGAAGGTGGTTGCCAGAGAATTTAAGTGTCTTGATAAAATCCATCTGGTCTTCACGGGGTTGTCCCTGCATCAGGAGATTAGTGATCCCAATTACTTCATTCAGCGGTGTTCTGATTTCGTGACTCATTGTCGACATAAACAGCTGTTTCGACTGGGCGGCTTCCTCTGCTTTTTGTCTTGCAATAATAAGATTGTCAAGCATCATTCTTCTCTGTATGGATAATGCTACCTGATTGGCAATAAAATCAAGTACATAGACATCGTCCATTAAGAACTTATTTTCGTCATTATAATCCTGAAGACACATCACCCCGATAATGCTTCCTTCAACCCTCAGAGGCACACCCATCCATACCTTACAGGGAGTACCAATAAGATCAATCTCCCCCTCTTCTTCCAGAATTTTGAGGTCGTTTTCTTTTAAAAGAACCGATTTGTTCTGTTTAATTACGTAGCCGGTAATTGTTTTTTCGGTGGGTATATCAGCAAAACTGTCTTTCTCATCAGCAAAAAATGGAAGCGATAGTTTGTCTTCATCTTTGTTATAGAGTGCAATGAAAAAGTTATTTGTATCCCAGATCTTGTTTATTTCGCTCACTATTGTCGGATAAATTTCCTTAAGATCATACTGTTTGATGGCAGCTGTTGATATATTGAAAAGTATTTCCTGTAGTAATTGTTTCTTTCTTTCGGCTGAGATATCACTGTATATAGCAAGGTTGGCAACAAGCTCATTATTGATAAAGATTCCACGGGCAACAAGAGAGATATATATCCGGTTTCCTTTATTATCTTTCCTTATTGTCTGCCTTACTTTATTCATGTTTTCAGACGAAAGAAGGTCAATCCGGGTTGCTT
Source organism: uncultured Bacteroidota bacterium (assembly GCA_937864815.1). GTDB lineage: Bacteria > Bacteroidota > Bacteroidia > Bacteroidales > VadinHA17 > LD21. The sequence goes on along the minus strand of CALMJY010000238.1, from coordinate 56,267 downwards.
CTTCCATGTAATCATCAGGTACGACAAGTTCATTGAGCAGCCTGCCTGATGCCTCCTCCATGGTATAACCAAAAAGCTTTGTGAACTCGCTGTTTATCATTGTTACAACACCGGAAGGAGTTGTAATCGCAATAGCAGAAGGGATAGAATGGTATAGATTTTCAAGAAGTACTTTATCCCTGAAAGTATTATCATCCTTATCTTTCCCTTTAAATATCATTTAAGCAGTCAGATTGACGGTTAAAAATAACAAATAATACATCTAATGGGATTTTTCTTCAGATTATTTATAATTTTTTTTAAATCTTTTCAATCCACCTTTTTAATATAGTATTTACAGAAATCTGTTAATCCGCATTCCTTACAAAGCGGAACTCTTGATTTGCAAATGTATCTGCCATGAAGGATGAGCCAGTGATGTGCCATGTGAATCAGTTCCCCTGGTATATTCTTAGTTAGCTGCATTTCACTGCTGTAAGGATTTTTTGCTCTGGTAAGACCAATTCTGTTGGCCACTCTGAATACATGTGTATCAACAGCCATTACAGGCTTCTTAAACAGGACTGATGCTACTACATTAGCTGTCTTTCTTCCAACCCCGGGTAAACGCTGAAGAAGTATAGGATCGGATGGTACTATTCCTCCGAATTCCTCAGTAAGCATCCTGGACATTCCGGAAAGGTGCTTTGCCTTGTTGTTTGGATAGGAACATGATTTAATATAATGAAATATTTCCTTCGGAGTCGATTTTGCCATCGATTCGGCATCAGGATATTTTTCAATAAGGGGTGGCATTATAATATTTACTCTTTTATCTGTACACTGCGCTGAAAGAATAACTGCTACGATGAGTTCAAACGGACTGTTAAATTCAAGTTCGGTATCGGCTAGCGGATTATTTACCTGGAAATATTCAATCGTTCTTCTGTATCTTTCTTTTAAGGTCATAAGAAAAAATAATAGTGGTGGTAAGGTAACACTTTTTATCTTTGCGCAATATTCTTTAAAATGGTTAGTTACCTTCAGGCAGATAATATTTCAAGACGGATAGGAGACAGGATAATCTTTGAAAACATAACATTGAATGTTAACAAGGACGACAAGATTGCCTTGATAGCAGTTAATGGTGCCGGCAAATCCTCCATGCTCGATATAATTGTCTGCATTGAAAGCCCTGATAATGGAACTCTTACGATACGGAGAGGTCTGAAAATCGCATACCTTAGACAGTATCCGCATTTAAACGAATCTTATACAATTATCGATGAGCTTTTTTCAGGCGATTCTGAACTTGTAAGAGCCATAAAAGAATATGAAAAATGTCTTTCATCGGAGAATCACGAGAATCTTCACCAGATCATTCAGTTAATGGATGATCTTAAAGCATGGGAGTATGAAGTGGCTGTGAAACAGATACTTTTCCGATTGAAACTTACAGATCTCAATGCCAGGATTGGTACCCTTTCCGGTGGTCAGAAGAAGAGGGTAGCCCTTGCCAAAGTCCTGGTCGAAGATTCAGATTTACTAATCCTTGATGAACCAACAAACCATCTTGACCTTGATATGATAGAATGGTTTGAAGAGTACCTGATTAAGTCGAATAAGACTATACTGATGGTAACACATGACAGGTATTTTCTTGACAGGGTATGTAACATGATAATGGAATTATCAGGCAATCAGCTATATAGTTATTCAGGAAATTATGAATATTTTCTGGAGAAGAAGGAGATGCGTGAACAGGCTGAAAAAGCAAATGTTGACAAGGCCAGAAACCTCCTCAGGACTGAACTCGAATGGATGAGGAGGATGCCAAAAGCACGGAGGCATAAGGCAAAATCGAGAATCGACTCTTTTTACGATCTTAAGGAAAAATCAGTTTATAAGGCTGGTGATCAGTCTATAAATATTAATGTCAATATTTCGAGGATGGGTAATAAGATCCTTGAGATTAAAAATATAAGCAAGTCTTATGAAGATAAATTGCTTATAAGCGATTTTTCATACACATTCAACAGATTCGAAAAAGTTGGTCTTATTGGAAAAAACGGAACTGGAAAGACAACCTTGCTGAACATAATTACAGGACTTGTCACACCTGATTCAGGAACCGTTGAAAAAGGCGAAACCATAGTTTTTGGTTATTATCGCCAGGAAGGGATTGAGTTTGACGATGACATGACTGTGATAGATGCTGTTAAGAAGATCGCTGAAACTGTTGTCCTGGGAGATGGAAGCACGCTTTCAGTAACACAGTTTTTAAATTATTTCCTTTTCCCTCCGGATAAGCAGTATACCCTTATAAGGAAACTCTCCGGAGGTGAAAAGAGGAGGCTCTATCTTCTCACTGTACTCATGAAAAACCCAAATTTTCTGATTCTCGATGAACCTACGAATGATCTTGATATACTTACACTTAATGTACTTGAGGAATATCTGGCCGGATTCAGGGGATGTGTTATGGTCGTTTCCCATGACAGATATTTTATGGACAAGGTAGTTGATCATATATTTGAAAATAAAGGAGATGGATTAATAAAAGATTTTCCCGGCAATTATACCCAGCTGAGGAACCAGGAAGAAGAGAATGAGGAGAAGGAAGCTGTTCAGACAAAAGATAAACCTCGTGAAGCAGCTAAATCAATTAGCGATTCAGGATTGAAAAGGAGCAGAAAATCAGGACTTTCCTTCAATGAAAAAAAGGAGTATGAGGCACTGACTTATGAAATTGAAAATCTTGAAAAGGAAAAACGGATAATTGAAGAGGAGTTGAGAAGCAGTAATCTTGAACATAATGAACTCCTGAAAAAATCAAAGAGGCATGGTGATATTCTTAAAACACTTGATGAAAAGGAGATGCGATGGCTTGAACTGAATGAAAAGTCAGGCTGATTCTCTTAATTGTATATACTTATCTTTTTGCAAAATGAATTGATTACCTTAGCATTTATATTACCTGAAATTGGAAAAGATATTTATCAATACACCAAATTCAAAATCAGAAATTCTGATTGGACCGCAGTGGAGCCTTGTGAATGAACTGCTGCCCGAAACCGGGGTTGTTATTCTGACAGATGATAATGTACTCGGGATTTATGGTAAACAGTTCCCAGTTGCGCCGGTATTTTCAGTTGCCCCGGGCGAGAATAGCAAGAAGATGTCGGTAGTGGAAGGTTTGGCCCTGAAACTGCTTGAAAACGGAATAGACCGGTCGGGTTTCATCCTGGCAATAGGAGGTGGCGTTGTATGTGATATTGGAGGATTTCTGGCTTCTGTTTATATGAGGGGGATCAGATGCGGATTTGTTTCCACCAGTCTTCTGTCGCAGGTTGATGCCAGCACAGGTGGTAAAAACGGGGTTAACCTGGGCTCCGCGAAGAATATGATAGGTACAATACGGCAGCCTGAGTTTGTGATCTGTGACCCTTCTATGTTGTCAACCCTCCCTGATGACGAATTCCTGTCCGGACTTTCAGAGTTGATCAAGACTGCAATAATTGGAGATAAGGATCTCTTCGAAATAATTGAAAACAGCAGGAAGGAAATTCTTGCACGTGACATTGATATGTTAACGATGCTTGTAACACAGGCCGTAAACTTTAAATCCAGGGTTGTTTCTGAAGATGAAAATGAGACCGGATTACGCCGGATTCTCAATTTTGGTCATACTTTCGGACATGCTATTGAACTTCATAGAGGTATTAAACATGGTTTCGCGGTTGCCTCAGGAATGGAACTTGCTGCTGAGTTTTCTAATGAAATGGGTTTAATTTCCTCATCAGAGAAAGAGAGGATAATTTCTATCCTCAGGGATTTCAAACTGCTTGAAAAGCAGTATATAACAGAAGCTGATATGGAGCATCTGATAGTTCACGATAAAAAGAAATCGGGGTCGTCTATTCATTTCGTTCTTACTGAGGGCATAGGAAAAGCTACAGTAAAAAAAATATCTGTTTCGGAAATACTTGGTTTTTATAATCGATTCAGGCAAAAAAAATAATATTATGAATTCCTTTGGAGTTATTTTCAGAGTATCAATTTTTGGAGAATCACATGGTCCCGCTATAGGTGTGGTAATTGACGGTTGTCCTCCCGGTATATCGATTAAAGCAGATGATTTTTTACCTGATCTGAAAAGACGGCAGAGCGGGAGCAGAGGTACAACCAAAAGACGTGAGCCTGATCTGCCTGAGATTCTTAGCGGTGTGTTTCAGGATCATACAACCGGAGCTCCAATCACACTTGTTACCAGAAACAGCGATAAAATTTCATCCGACTATGATGAATTTAAAAAGATACCCCGGCCAGGTCATGCTGACTTTGTATCCTCAATGAAATATTCGGGTTATTCGGATATGCGCGGGAGCGGTCATTTTTCAGGGCGTATAACATGGGGACTGGTAGCTGCCGGTGTAATTGCTAAAAAGATCGCAGGAAATTCAAATATCTCTGCAAAACTGATTTCTGCCGGAGGATCAGATAATATAGAGGAGGCTCTTGATAAAGCAATAGAATCAAATGACACTATCGGAGGTATTATAGAATGCAGGGTTCAGAATCCACCTGCCGGCCTTGGGGAACCATTTTTTTATTCCTTTGAATCAGCTCTGAGTCATATGGTTTTTTCTATACCTGCTATAAAAGGCATTGAATTCGGAGCCGGATTTGCAGCTGCTTCAATGAGAGGTTCACAACATAATGATCCGTTTATTGATTTATATGGAAAAACAGCCTCTAATAATGCAGGGGGAATTAATGGTGGTATCACGAACGGTAATGAGATAATCTTCCGTACAGTGGTCAAACCAACTTCATCAACAGGTGCAGATCAGACAACTTTTGATTTCGTGGAAAAGAAAATGACTACTCTAAAGGTCAAGGGACGTCATGATACGTGCATAGCATTAAGAATTCCTGTTATAGTCGAATCAGTTACGGCTATCGTACTTGCTGATCTGATGCTAATTGACAGGGGAATACACGGAGAGAGAAAGTAAAATTCAGATAGATGCTTTTATAATCAGGGCTTTTTTTGATGACGGTTTAATTCTGAAACGGTCATCAATTCTTTCGCCAATAACCCATGCAATTTTTCCACCCGATTCAAGTACATAAATTCTTTCTTTTTCTGTCAGCGATTTTTTAATGTCAATGAGAAAATCGCTTACCTTCTTTTTGGTCTTCATTCCCAGAGGATAGAAAAAATCACCATTCTGCCATTTCCTGATTATAACAGGATATTCAACTTCGTTTTCGTCAATAAAAGCAGTCAATTTATTATCGGTTAGTGCAAATCCTGACGAAATTTTTACCGATGTTGCAGAAGAAATAAATGGAATACCTTTCAGTTCTTCAATGGATGGAATTATATAAACAGGATTAGTCATTTTTTCAATTGGTGAAACAACAACCATATTCCTGTTTTTCACAATTCTGTGGGTGCTTGTAAAGAGCTGTCCTCCTGTTTTGCCAATAATAACATCCTTGAGATCACCTGTTTGTGAACCGGAGAGACCATACGGCCTGAAAATCTCAAAAAGAACTATGTTTTCCTGCAGGTAATTTTTAAGCTTTTCAACATAATATGAAATTTTACCTTCCTCACATACTGATAAGGTATTTCTTATTCCGTTAATAACTCCTGAAAGCAGATCGTCCGTTTCTCTCAGCCTGATTATTGTTTCACCAAGTGTTTTTTCGATTGACGGATTTATTTTTTTCAATTCAGGAATTATTATATGTCTGATCCTGTTCCTGGTATATTTTGTTTCGGCATTTGAACTGTCCTCACGGTATTTTATCTTATTCTTTTTACAATAGTCTTCAATATCAGCACGGGTTGCAAACAGCAGTGGCCTGATTATATTAACGCTTACAGGCCTTATGCCCGCAAGGCCGGTAATTCCTGTACCCCTTGCAAGGTTAATCAGAAGTGTCTCAATATTATCGTTAAGATTGTGGGCAACTGCTATATAATTGTAACCATTTTCAATCCTGATTTTTTCAAACCATTCATAACGCAGTTCACGTGCAGCCATTTGAACTGAGATCCCTTTCTTTATTGCATATTCTTTGGTTTTGAATCTTATTGAAAAGAACGGAATATTATTAGCAGTGGCGTAGTTCTTTACTAATTTCTCGTCGAAGTCAGAAGCTTTACCTCTCAGGCTGAAGTTACAATGCGCTATACCTGTTTTGTAATCAGCCTTAAGGAACAGGTCTGCCATTACCATAGAATCAATGCCTCCACTGACAGCAAGAAGAATACTGCAGCCCGGTTCCGGCATTTTACTTTCTGAAATATATTCCCTGAATTCTTTGAGCATCACAATTGATAATGAATTGTAAAAATAAAAAAAGGTATCCTTCTGGGGATACCTTTTGTATTAATATTATTAATTGTTAATGTTTTGAAAGATAATCTGCCACACCTTCCTGAGTCGCCTTCATTCCTTTTTCCCCTTTATGCCAGTCAGCCGGACAAACCTCACCGTTCTCTTCAAAGAACTGTAATGCATCAACCATCCTGAGGGTTTCTGAAACACTTCTGCCAAGTGGCATATCATTTACAGTCTGGTGCCTGACAATACCTTTTTTGTCAATGAGAAATAAGCCTCTGTAAGCCATTGGAGTTCCATTAAAGGAAATATTGCCTTCATCCGAATAAACATATCCACCGGCCAGTACATCATAATTCTCAGAAATAGTTTTTGAGAGATCTGAGACAATCGGGTATTTTACCCCTTTTATCCCTCCCTGCTTAGGTTCGGTCTGAAGCCATTTCCAGTGTGAGAAATGAGAATCAACAGAACATCCGACAACAGCTACTTTCCTTTTTTCAAAATCTTTCAGTTTATCCTGAAAGGCAATTAATTCTGTCGGGCAGACGAAGGTAAAATCTGCCGGATAAAAGAAAAATACTACATACTTTTTGTTAAGATATTGCTCAAGAGAGAAACCTTCAACAACTTCGCCTCCGTTAATCACTGCAGTTGCAGAGAAGGAGGGTGCTTTTTTACCAACTAAAACGGCCATAATATCAGTTTTTAAAAGTTAATTTATATATATATACAAAATTATTTATTTATTGTTCACTTATTAACGATACTGGATGACTGCCGGAGGACCGGGATCAAAGTTATATGGCCTTAACAACTGTTCTCCTGAGACAACAACATTGCTTATCCTCGAGAAATCAGGCTTGGTTGGGAAGAATGCCAGTCTGATCTGCAGTGTATTGAACAGCAGGTTATCATTTCTGATACGGACTCCAACGCCAATAGCTGAGAGAGTAAAGCCGGATGAAAGGAATTCATCAGATTCTGCAAGAAAACCCAGATCAGTAAATCCGTAATATGCAAATTTGAAACCAAAAAGATTTGAAGGGCTGAAGAGTACGGATTCAAGGCTGATAGAAAACCTTTGAGTGCCTCTGATTGAATCATTTCTGAATCCGGTGAAACCATTTTCTCTGAGAAAACGCAGATATTCATCTGAATATCTCCCAACTCCACGTGTATATTCTGCAGTTACAAAATTCCGTACCTTGAATTTTCCGGGGGTCAGAAGGTTTGAAAAATAATTCATGCGTGCTGAAAAAATACCCTGCTCTTTCTCGTTATTGAGCAGGTAGCCTCCAATAGCCATGGAACCGTAGAAATATCCGATTTCATGTAATGATTTTCCAAAGGAAATATCAGAACCAAGATAAGTCCTGGTCTTAAATTCGTTGATTTCCCTGCCACCTGTAAACCTTACCATTACACCGTAGGGTACATCCTCTGTTCTTCCATAGCCATATATCAGATTGGTTTTGTAGTACTTCTGATGAGAAAATGCCACAGATCCAAGGAATATTTTATACTGTTGAAATTTATAATATGAATCAGGGTAGATTTCAGGATGCTCAAAAATATTATTGTTGTAATACCTGGCTCCCACGATAATCCTTTTTACTTCTTTTGTGTTAAACAGGAATGATCTGGATATCCAGTAATCCTGAAGATTATAACTCAGAGGCTCTGCTACTTCCATTGTGTCAAAATCTTCAGAAGTATACATCTGTGTAACTGAAATACCTCCTGCATATTTGGTTGTTGAACTTACCAGCGGCCGGTTGAGGCTGAATCCGTAACTGGTCTGTCCTAGACCATCCATGAAAAATGTATTCAGGTTAATGAAGGTCTTTTTAATATTGTCAATCTGATAGCTGACTCCAATTCCGGGATATTTAGATTTCTCTGTGTCGAAAGGAAAATCAAACTCAAGTTCATGTCCGATTCCAAAAATATTCTTTTCAAAAACCGAAAGATTTCCTCTCTCAAATCCTCTGTAAGTATATCCGGCACCAAGAGAATATACATCTTTTGTTACAACAATAATATCCGCTTCTTCTTCAGAAACAGGTACAACCATTATTCTGGCATCATCAATAAATGATAGTTGTCTCAGAATCCTTTCATTGTCACTCAGTACCAGTGGCGATATATTATCTCCAGGCTTAAACAGCAGGTTTTTCCTTATAATAACCTCAAGGGTATTAATATGAGTTTTGTTTAGAATATTTCCGGATTTACCCGATGATTCTGCTCCCGGATTGTTAATATTTGTTCCGAAGACATTAAGCCGTTTTATCTCAATCTTTCGTATTTTTCTCCCTGCATAACTGATATAATTTTCATCACTCTCTTTTTCTATTACCTTTTTTGGTTCAGGATCAGGCTCAATTATTACAAAATCATATAACTTTTTTGTAAGAGGTTTTCTTGAAGCTTTTATCTTAAGAGAATCATAGAACCCTTTATTCCTTTCTGTTATTACATATGGATCTGTCCCCGCAGGAATCCATAAAACAGTATCTGTTGAGAAATATGATACACTGTCCTTTATCTGAACATATGAACCTGTAGGTATAAGAATTATAGTATCACCAACTGCACGGTACTGAGTAAATGATTCGGGTGAAATAAGGCTGAGAGCCAGTATTATGAAAGGCTTAATTACTGATCCATATTTCCTTAAAAGGATGCACATCAGGTCTCATTAGGATTGCTAAAAAGCACATCGTCCGAGTTAAACTGGAATCCAAGCCTCTTCCCCGTAATTACCCTTGAACTCTGAATTTTTGATTCTACCTGGCCAACAGTTGCAATTTTAACAGTATCATATGGTGGAACAAGAAGGTCAAATTCCAGAGAATATTGAATAGCAGTGGATATTATTAACTGTAAGGATTGTTTACTTATTTCTTCATTTCCATAGTTTGTGAAGAGCATTCCCATCTGCCTTTTTCCTTCAACTAGGTACTGTTTTTCATGGTTGATGAAAATACGGGCTATAAGATAACCCAGATCATCCAGTCTTGAATACCTGAATGAGTCAGCCAGGAAATTATAGATATTGATAATACCGGAATAGGCATTATACTTGTTCTTCTGAATATATGGGGTCTTCCATGCCGGATGTTCCCTGTCAAACTGGAAAATGTTTGAATGCATGCTGAAAAGAAGCATATCACCTGCTACTCTTAACTGGGCATCAAAGTTACTCCTGTCAGTATACTCTAGTTTAATACGTGAATCAGTACCAGCAAGATTAACATTGATCTCTTTGCTAAGACCTTTCAGTACTTCTTTTACAGTACAAAATGACTGGTATGTATTGTCATACACTTTCTGCTTAAGAAGTGATTTCTCCTTAAGTATATTTATTATCTCAATCTTTTTATCATTAGGATCTGACATACCCGATGCAGGTTTTTTATGAAATTTGAGACATCTAAAGTAGTAAAAATTCGATTTAAATGAAACAGGGACAATCGAATGAATGTCCCTGTAGTAATCTATTTAGATCAGTAAGATCTGGCAAAGAGCACTCTCCGGCGCGAGGGTTTTCCTGAGTATATGCACTTTCCTTCTTCATCAGGACTGTCAAAAGGTATACACCGGATGGTAGCTTTGGTTTCATCCTTGATTTTTTCCTCAGTTTCTGCAGTACCGTCCCAGTGAGCCATAATAAATCCACCCTGGTCATCTAGTTTACTCACAAAATCTTCCCATTTGTCAACATGGAAAGTATTTTCTTTCCTGAAATTATATGCTTTCTGGTAGATGTTTGCCTGAATGTCTTCAAGCAGTTTCGGGATAAATTCACTGACCTTTTCAACCGGAACAGTCTCTTTGGAAAGATTATCCCTTCGGGCTATCTCCACAGTCTTATTCTGAAGGTCCCTTGGACCGATAGCAAGACGAACAGGGACTCCCTTAAGTTCATAATCAGCAAATTTCCAGCCAGGGGTGTTATTATCCCTGTTATCATATTTGACAGATATACCTTTTTGTTCAAGATCTGATTTAATTTTTATTGCAGTTTCAGATATTGAGGCAAGCTGTTCACTGTTCTTAAAGATAGGTATGATAACAACCTGGATGGGCGCTAGTTTTGGTGGAAGTACCAGACCGTTATTGTCGGCATGGCCCATAATAATAGCTCCCATAAGCCTTGTTGATACCCCCCAGGATGTTGCCCACACATAGTCAAGTTTCCCTGATTTATCAGTGAACTGTACATCAAACGCCTTTGCAAAATTCTGACCGAGAAAATGACTGGTACCTGCCTGAAGAGCTTTCCCGTCCTGCATCAGTGCCTCAATAGCAAATGTGTCAAGAGCACCTGCAAATCTTTCATTTTCACTTTTATAGCCTTTAATTACTGGCAAAGCCATACTATTCTCTGCAAAACTTGCATAGACATTGATCATCTTTTCTGTCTCCTCAATTGCCTCCTCGCGTGTTGCATGTGCTGTATGACCTTCCTGCCAGAGAAACTCAGCAGTTCTGAGAAAAAGCCTTGTTCTCATTTCCCATCTTACAACATTTGCCCACTGGTTTATCAGGATAGGAAGATCCCGATAAGACTGGATCCAGTTTTTGTATGAATTCCATATAATTGTTTCAGAAGTAGGTCTTATGATGAGCTCTTCTTCAAGTTTAGCAGATGGGTCAACAACAATTCCCTTGCCGGATTCGTCGGTCTTCAGCCTGTAGTGGGTTACAACAGCGCACTCTTTTGCAAATCCCTCAACATGAGCAGCTTCTTTGCTGAAGAATGATTTTGGTATGAAAAGAGGGAAATATGCATTAACGTGCCCTGTAGCTTTGAACAGCCTGTCGAGCTCTGCCTGGATTTTTTCCCATATTGCATAGCCGTATGGTTTAATCACCATACAGCCTCTAACTGCTGAATTCTCTGCAAGATCAGCTTTAAGAACCAGGTCATTATACCATTGTGCATAATTTTCTTCCCGGTTTGTCAAGAACTTCGCCATTTTTTGGTATGCTATTTGTTTTAACTTTGTTAAAGATTGCGCAAAAATACACAAAAAGTTCAGTTAATATCCAAAAAAGAAAGGCAGGTTCGTCATGAAAGCAAAATACTATATCGGGATTATCACACTTCTTCTGATATCTGCTTCAAGCTTAAAGGCACAATCGTTTGAGTATGCCAGTGTAAGGAATGATGGAGGTGCAACAGTTGTTGTCAATAACTATAATAACGACTACGATTATTATTATTCCTCCAGGATCAACAGATTTCACAGGTCATATTCAACATTTACATATTACGCACCAGTGTATACTGATGCATACTGGTATAATTACCAGCCCAATAGCTGGGGTGTTAGTATATACGGAGGTGGTGGTTTCGGTGTAGGATATTCAGCAGGTTATCCGGTTTATGACAATTATTATGGTTACTATGGTGGATGGAGTACTCCTTACTTTTCGAATTCATACTACTGGGGTTATGCACCTGTGTACTCAGGGTACTGGTATGCCCCGCCTGTTGTAAATGTAAGAATCGGATATTACTGGAATACTCCCTATTACGGCAGAAATGTTTATGTTGAACATCATCATCATTATTATGAAAATAACTACCCTGTAAAAGGAAGTTACAGTTATAACCCATCAGGAAATAAATCAGGTTACAGTTCAAGGCAGGAATCAACTTCAGCTGATAATTCATCGGGAGGTGATACAAGAAGATATCTCAGTCCCTCCAAAACCAGGCAAGTAAATGATGATTCCGATACCGGAGATGGGAACGACAATGACAACAACGGAAACAACAGCAATAACGGTAACAACGGTAACAACGGGAATAACGGAAATAACGGGAATAACGGGAATAACGGGAACAACGGGAACAACGGGAATAACGGCAACAACGGCAACAACGGCAACAACGGCAATAACGGGAATAACGGGAACAACGGGAATAACGGCAACAACGGCAACAACGGGAACAACGGGAACAACGGAAATAACGGAAATAACGGAAACAACGGAAATAACGGCAACAACGGAAATAACGGCAATAACGGAAATAATGGTAATAACGGGAACAATGGTAACAATACCAATAACGGAAACAATAACAACAGTGTAGATAACGGTAATAACAGCAACAATACCAATAACGGAAACAATAATAACAGTGTTGACAACGGCAATAACAGCAACAATACCAATAATGGTAACAATAATAACAGCGTTGACAATGGCAACCGCAGTAATAATTCCAATAACGGGAATAATAATAACAGTAATAACAGCAATCGTAATTCAGGTAATGGCGGAAAGGATGGTGATGGTGGGAAAGGAAATGCTGTTAACAGGACAGGTTCTGTCAATACCTACGGAAACAGAAACAGTGCTGCCAGGTCAGGTTCCAATCCAACAACTAACAGAAATGCCAATACTTCCACCCGTAGCAAAAACCAGTATGAAAGTGGTAGCGGAACCAGGAACAGTGGTAATGTAAGGACTATATCCAATTCAAGGTCTGATAATAAGATAACATTCCCTTCAGGCAGAAGCAACTCAGGACAGTATTCACCTTCAAGAAGCAGTAATTCTTCAAAGTCAGTCAGTACCAGATCCGGAGGTACAACTCCGAAATCAACAGCATCAGGAAGCAGTCAGTCGAGAAAAAGCACTTCGTCCAAAAGTGGTTCAAAGTCCTCAGAATCATCAACTTCAAAGAGTTCATCATCCAATAGAAGGTAAGTGTCAGGTGATAGAAATACAGATTAACTTTAAAAACTATATCAGATTGTTCTAATAAAAGATGCTACCCAATTATGAAATTAACTCCGAAATCACTTCATTTGGTATAATATTTGCGCTAACTATCTTATAACTAAAATGCAAATCCATAATGAGAGCATTAGCATACATATCAGTCATTCTCCTGTTAATACTGGGATCATGTTCATCAACAAAGTATGCCGGAGGAGAATATGATGATCTCTACTACTCATCATCAGATAATGTTCCTGTTAAGAAACAGGCTGCTCCAAGGGAAGAGATATCAGAGCAGAATCTGAGTGCGGATGACTATTATGATAATATGTATGCAGTTGATACGCTTGTTTCCGGTCAGTTTTCCGAGGCAGTTCAGAATGATGATCAGGTAATTATAAATAACTACGGTGGAGGTTACGATTATTATGATTCATATTCCGGCAGATTAAATATGTTCTACGGGAATTATTTTGATCCTTACTGGCGCGATCCATACTATTACGGAAGTTTCAGTTATGGATATCCTTATTCAGGTTTTAGTTTCGGTTTCGGATATCCTTACTTCAGTTTTGGCTTCAATTGGGGATGGCCTTACAGCTATCCATATTATACCCCTTATTATAATCCGTGGTATGGTTATTATCCATATTATCCTGCATATTGCTGCGGATATTATCCGGGATATGGTTATGATGACTATTATACAAGTTACGGACGGAGAGAGAGACCGAGCGAAATGTCTGCCAGAGCAGGAGAAAAAGCATCAGCCGGTGGTGGTGGTTATTCAAGGAGAGATGCTTCAACCTCAACCAGGGCATCAGGTTCAGGAAGTAGCTCAAGAAGTTATTCAGGTAATAATATTGCAGCTTCATCTACCGCAAGAAGAACAGATCCTGCCAGTGGTTCAGGTGTATCAAAATCAACATCTTCAACTGATCGGACATCTTCAGCAGGACGGACTATTTCCCAGGGTGCAAAAGGTGGAACTTCCCGCACCAGTGCTTCATCACAGCAGCAATCCGTCAGCTCACGACCTGAGTATAAGAATTCAAACAGGACATATCTGCCGAGCTACAACAGCCCGAGGATGAGTACAAGACCATCATATAACAACAGCAGAACAATAGGTTCTGAAGCTGGTACACGTTCAAACAGTAATGGAAGCTACAGCAGGACTCCTTCAGGAAGTTCTGGTCAGGGTAGCATCAGTAATTACAGAAGCAATCCTTCTTATAATAATAGTTCAAGGAGCTCTGTATCACGTTCCGGCAGCAGTCCGCAATATTCGGTTCCTGCAAGGAGAAGTGGAGAAGGCAGCAATATTTCATCAGGTTCATATAGTAGGCCATCTTCATCTTCAAATTATTCAGGTTCATCAAGATCTGAGTCAAGATCGTATTCGGGCGGAGGATCATACTCATCAGGTTCATCATCATTCTCTTCAGGCTCATCATCAGGTGGAGGTTCGCACAGTTCATCAGGTGGTTCATCATCGGGAAGAAGGTAAACTAATAACCGGTATTGTATATTGAAAAGAGTCATTCTAATTTAAGAGTGCAGGTATAGTCTTATAAAAAATAAACAGTTTTCAAATGAAAAAGGCAGCTTTGATAGCAGTATCAGTCGTTCTGGTGACAGGGATAATCAGAGCGCAGAATTTAGATGACGCATTAAGATATTCACAGGTCTTCTATTCAGGCACTGCAAGGTTTAATTCGATGGGAGGAGCTTTTACTGCTCTTGGAGCCGATCTTTCAACCCTGAGTCAGAATCCGGCAGGAATAGGAGTCTACAGATCATCCGAATTAAGTATTACACCGCAGTTAAATTATATACGTTCAACAACCAACTTTGATGGAACTACATCAGATTATCTCTATAACTTCAGCCTGAATCAAGGTGGATTTGTAAGAAATATGATAAAGAATGATGGCTCTACAGGACTGATTTCATTCAATTTCGGATACTCATTCAATATGACGAATAATATGAATCAGGATATACTGGTTGCCGGAATTAATAATTCAAGTTCAATTGCTGATTACTGGGTAAGTGATGCAAACGGATGGACGAAATTTCAACTTGGTGATGAAGCTCCTGTTGCGGCAATTGCATATGACACATGGATAATCGATTCATTGTCAGGTTCCTTAACTCAATATGGAACTGTGTTTTCAAATTATGGTGATGATCCTCCGTCTGTTTATGGACAGAGTGTAAGGAGATCCATATATTATGACGGGTATCTTGGAGAACATGCCATCTCCTTTGGCGGTAATTATTCAAATAAATTATTTTTCGGGGCAACTTTTGGGATAAATGTGCTTCGTTACAGCAGCTATTTTGAGCATGTGGAGACTACAGATGTAATGTTATCATCGAAATTTAAGAGCCTGGATTATATTGATTATTTTGATGACAGGGGAACCGGTTTCACATTCAAATTCGGACTTATTGCAAAACCTGTTGAGATGCTAAGGATTGGCTTGGCTTTCCACACACCTACATACTATAAAATAGATGAATATTTTTATGAGGATATATCATCAAAGTTCACTGACGGAGATACATATCATGCCCATAATGATCCGATGAGATTTAATTATGCTCTCAATACACCATTCAGATTTCTGGCAGGAGTAGGTGTGCAGGTACAGAAATTTGCACTTTTGAGCGCTGATTATGAATATGTTGATTACAATTCTGCATATTTCTTTCAGACGGGTGACGGATATAATTACAGCGATAAGAATAACACTATCAGGGAGTCGCTCAAATCAACAAACAATTTCCGTCTTGGAGGTGAATTCAGACTTAATAAATTCTATTTCAGAACAGGCTATGGGTATTACGGACAGCCTTTTAAAGAAGGAGAGGAGAATTCAGATCTCGATTACAGAACAATATCAGGGGGGGTAGGATTCAGGGAAAGGAATCTGTCGGTTGACTTTGGATATGTTAATTACAGAACTTCACAGTTAAAGTATCTTTATCGTCTCGATTCTTCATTTGAACCAGCTGATTATAACATTGAAACCAATAAGAATATGTTCTCCCTTACAATGGCTTTTAAATTTTGATCATAATTCTTTGAACACTTCCTGTTTTTATGGCTGCCTGTCAACGGGCAGCCTGTTTTTTATTCACAGGTATTCCTGAGTATCAGGACCAACATTAAAGAGAAGGTCAGCAATGCTTAATCCGGGAACAAATCCTTTATCTGAGGCAAAGACCTGACAGTATTCCCTGTATTCCATTTTGAATTCCTTCTTTGGCGTTAGGGTATATCTGAAGTCGGAAGGATAGAAATTTAAAGGTTCGAAGTGGGTTGTATAACCTATGTTGGTTTTAATCTTAAGTGCTTTAACCAGAAATTTCATAAGCTCCGCATTAAGATCGAGCAAAAATTCGTGATTTGCAGATATGATACCGGCAATCTCATCAAAGTAATATTCAAAATAAGGGGATGATTTATATGAAGCATTTAAGGCTCCAAGATGAACTTGCTGCCATCGTCTGGAATAATCAATCCGGATATCTTTCAGAGCAGTTTTATGAAAACTACCGAGCAGAACAGGTATTGACAGAGCCTGTATACCATTTGCAGAAAGAATGTAGCATCTGTTTCGGTAAGTCTGCTTGATATAGTTCTCCTCTTTTTCAATAAGAACCTCATCTGTCTTATTAATAAGAGAGAAGTATGAAACTGGAGGCAGGTATGCTGTAGAGACAAGGATCTTTCCAGTCATTTCCGGTACTCATTCAATTTTGTTAATCATACTTGCTGAAAAAGCAGCACCGAATCCATTGTCAATATTTACTACAGTTACACCTGAGGAACAACTTGTAAGCATTGCAAGCAACGCTGAGATCCCGCCAAAGTTTGCTCCATAGCCAACGCTGGTAGGAACAGCAATTACAGGCTTGTCGACAAGGCCTCCAACAACACTGGCCAGCGCACCTTCCATTCCCGCTATTACAATAACAACCTTGCATTTCCTTATTTCAGGTAATTTATCAACAAGGCGGTGGATGCCTGCTACACCGGCATCGTATATTCTTATAACATTATTCCCGAGCAATTCTGCAGTAACTGCAGCCTCTTCGGCTACAGGCATATCAGAAGTACCTGCTGTTATAACTGCGATAAGGCTGTCAGGCGGATGAGGCTTTTTCTTCTGAACAGATATTATCCTGGCCATTTTAAAATATACTGCTTCAGGTATTATTGACTTTACAGCATCGTACATCTCCTGGCTTGCCCGGGTTCCGACTGCATTATTTTCCCTCTCAGACATCACTCTGAAAATCTCCTTAACCTGTTCAACTGTTTTTCCGGCACAGTAAACTATTTCGGGATATCCGGTCCTAATCTCACGATGATGATCTATCCTGGCAAAACCGAGATCAGTGTACGGGAAATTTCTCAATACTTCAAGCGCATCATCCACACTTGTTTTACCTGTCTTAACATCTGTTAAAAGCTTTTCGACTTCCTTGATATTCATAGCTGTATATTTTCAGGGTTCAGACTACCTGTTCTGTATCCTTCCATATCCAAAGATATGTATCTGAAACCTATTTTTTTGAGTTTAGCCACAATTTGTTCTCTTTCAGGATTATGTATTAGTTTTTCGAGATATCCGGGGAGACACTCTATCCTGGCAACATCCTCATGCACCCTTACCCTTGTTCCGGGATACCCTCTTTCAAATAATAAGTTCTCTGCCTCCTCAATCATTCTGAGCATTTCATGTTTGATCTCCGTATTATATGGTATTCTTGTAAGAATACAGGCCATTGCAGGTTTATCCCATATACTCAGACCTTCCTTCCGCAACATCTCCCTGACTTCACTTTTTGTGATACCAGACTCCAGCAATGGGCTCCTTATACCCATTTCCTTAAGAGCTCTCATTCCGGGTCTGAATTCTCCTGAATCATCTGAATTTGATCCATCAAGTATATGTTTATATTTATGCTTTTCAGCAAACTCAAATATTTGTTTGAAAAGGGTTTGCTTGCATAAATAGCACCGCTCAACAGGATTATGTCTTATTACTTCAGGGAATTTAACTTCAATTATGGTGTGCCTGATCCCATGTTTTTTTGTAAATTCAGTTGCTTCAGTGATTTCGCGTCCAGGGATATAAGGAGTTTTGATAGTAACTGCAATAAAGCCTGATTTGTTTATTTTATGGGCTCTGTAGAGCAGAAAAGAACTATCCACACCACCTGAAAATGCAATTACTGCCGAATCAAGTACCTTTAGTATATTATTTAGTTTTTCAAATTTGCTATCTGTCATCTGTCTTCAATCTGATTAATCAATTTCCAGGCACCTTTTAATATTTCCGATTTCCGGTTTCCGGTTGCCCGTTACCTGTCGCCTGTCGCCATTCTTATGACCTATGCTTTTATTCCCGTTATGACAGCCATAATCCTGTTGTATACTTCCTTTACCGGAATATCTTTTTCTTCAGCAATCCTTTTGCAGTCATCATATTCAGGTTTTGCTGAAACCTCCACACCGTTATAAAATGATCTTTTAATCCTTACTTCACCCAAAACAGTATTGATACTTTCCAGTTTTCTGGTTAAAGTATCTTTTCTGAAAGGGAATGTTCGTATTCCCAGTGAAGTTGATTCACTGAAAATAATGTTTTTAAGCTGACCGGCTGCCTCGTTTTCACATATTACATGGAGCACAATGCCGGGACGTCCCTTTTTCATTATTATACTGGAAAGAAATACATCAGCTGCACCGGCTTTAAAAAGTTTCTCTGAAATGTGATCAAAAAATTCAGGATTCATGTCATCAATGTTACATTCCAGCTGAATAGCGTCGTGCCCGGTTTCCGGGTTTGTTACTATCTCTCCCAGAGATACCCTGAGCATGTTAGGAACATCGGGATGTTCCTTATGTCCAACTCCGTATCCGGTTTTATCTGTTTTAATAATAATGTCCGAACCGAAATGTGTTCCAAATGCTGAAATTATAGCCGCACCAGTTGGGGTTGTTGCTTCAAAATCTACACCTCCTTTTTTAACAGGAATGCCTTTAACTATTTCGGCTGTTGCAGGTGCAGGTACAGGTAACCTGCCATGGTCACATTTTACAAATCCTCCGCCCAGTTCAAGAGGTGAAACATGCACTGCATCCGGCTTGATAACATTGAAGCAGATAGCAGCACCTACAATATCTATAATTGAATCAATGGCACCTACTTCATGAAAATGGACCCTGTCGATAGAAATTGCATGAACATGTGCTTCAGCTTCAGCTATTTTCATGAAGATCTTAATACTGAGATCCTTTACTTTGCTATCGAGAGAAGAATTATTTATAATCTTCTCAATATCAGATAAATGCCTGTGAGCATGTTGGTGCCTGGTTTGACGTACAGTAACCTTTGTACCGTACATCCCGTGACGTTGTTCCTTTTGTACTACCAGTTCCCATCCCTTCAGATTCAGCTTATTCAATTCACCTATAAGAAAATCCTTATCAACTCCAAGGTCAATCATGGCTCCCAGATTCATATCTCCGCTTATGCCGGAGAAGCACTCATAGCTTAAAACCTTCATAATACTGATTTGATGACAGACTGTAATTTTGTAAACAATTTAATCCTTCAATAGTTCAGGAATTTCAATTATCATGAACTGAAGTACACCGCCTGCAAATATACTACATAGAATCTTTCAGAAATTAAAATATATTTCAAATATGATATTTGTCGTTTCCTGCTTTGCTCATGTAACATAACTTTGTATTAAAATCGGGTATTATTATGAAACCAACTCATATTGAACACATCGGCATTGCCGTCAGAAATCTTGAGAATGCAATAAGCTTATATGAAAATACCTTTGGCCTCAGGTGTTATAAAATAGAGGAAGTTGCTGATCAGAAAGTCCGAACTGCATTTTTCATGATAGGTCAGACCAAAATTGAACTACTGGAATCTACTGATCCTGAAGGACCTGTGGGTAAATTTATTGAAAATAAAGGTGAGGGAATACATCATATTGCATTTGCAGTTGAAAATATCGAGGAGGGATTAATCGAAGCCGAGAAATCGGGTATCAGACTTATAGACAGCAAACCAAGAAAAGGTGCAGACGGACTGGATATTGCATTCCTTCATCCGAAATCCACTGCCGGGGTTCTGATTGAAGTATGTGAGCATAAACAAGAGTAAATTCATTAGTTGAAATAAAGTAAATATTAAATTTACAATACCAAAACCAGAATAACTATGTATAAATGCATTGTTTGCGGATATATATATGATCCCGAGTTGGGCGATCCTGAAGGAGGCATCGAACCTGGCATAAAGTTCAGTGAGCTTCCGGATGATTACTTATGTCCTATATGCGGAGCTTCAAAAGATGAATTTCTGGAATACAATTAAACAGTTATGACTTCCTGTATATACCTGAATTAAACTTTTTCAGGCATACTTCGAATCACATCAGTCAGAAGTGTCCAGAATAACTGTGTTGAGGCTACATCTATCTTTTCTTCAGGTGTATGCGCCCCTCTGATGGTAGGACCGAATGATATCATGTCTATACCCTTGAAGGTTTCATGTATTAGTCCGCATTCAAGTCCTGCATGGATTGCCCTTACAACCGGTTCCTTTCCAAAGAGGTTCTTGTAGGAATCTCTTGTAATT
The DNA here is from genome assembly GCA_937864815.1 of uncultured Bacteroidota bacterium. Taxonomy (GTDB): domain Bacteria; phylum Bacteroidota; class Bacteroidia; order Bacteroidales; family VadinHA17; genus LD21. Next base: position 35,497 of record CALMJY010000238.1, on the reverse strand, counting down.
CTCAGAATTTCAGATGACATGTCAGGTTTCCAGCCAGGATAGCCGTCAGAGTGTTTAATATCAGCCCTGGCCCTGTGAAGGCACCTGACCACCTTGGCTGCAGTTTCCCGCTTGGCTGCTTCTACTGAACTTCTCTGGGTGGTTACAATTATTATGCTGTTATTTTCAGCAAACTTTACCGAGGCCAGATTTGTGGATGTTTCTACAAGATCTGACATATCCTTTGACCATGCAATTACTCCGTGCGGACAGCAATCCAGAGCATCAGTCAGTTTTGCCTGACTGTCAGCATCCATAGTATAATCCGGCATGTCTGCCTCAGATACTGAAATCTTCAATTCCTTCTCTGTTTCACCAAACTCATCCGACTGAAAGTTAAAGAATTCATTTACAGATTTCACAATTTCTTCCCTGTCTGAAATATCTGCAACAATTAATGCAAATGCTTCGCGGGGTATTGCATTTCTGAGGTTCCCTGCGTCAAGATGTGAAAGGTTGATTTCATATGATTTGCTGAGACTCATCAGCAGGCTGTTCATTATCTTCACAGCATTACCCAGACCTTTGTGGATCTCGTCACCTGAGTGTCCTCCGCGCAAACCTGTAACAGATAATTCTAATGCACAGCAGTTGCTTCTTACAGGTACCTGTTTATAATTAACAATACCTAAAGTATCCATTCCTCCGGCACAACCAATATAAAGAATACCTTCATCTTCAGAATCGAGATTAAGTAGTGTTCTGCCTGTAAAAAAATCAGGTTTCAGATTGATTGCTCCGGTCATCCCTGACTCTTCATCAACCGTAAAAAGACATTCTATTCTTCCGGTTTTAAGATCTTTGTCAGTCAGAATTGCCATCTGGGCAGCAATGCCAATACCATCATCAGCTCCCAGGGTTGTACCAGATGCTGTAACCCATCCATCTATTATAACCGGTATAATCGGATCGGTTTTCCAGTTGTGAGGATGGTCGGCATTTTTTTCGCCTACCATATCCATATGACTCTGAAGTACAACAGTTTTAATATTCTCCATTCCGGGGAATGGGTGTCTTGTTATTAGTATGTTGCCAACAGCATCTTCCTTCGATTCAAGATTATTTTTAGCTGCAAAGTCCAGCAAATATCTTCGTATCTTTCCCTCGTTCCTGGATGTTCTTGGTATATTGCAGATCTCCTCAAAATGCCGCCATATTGCTCCAGGTTGTAATTCGCTCAGAATCCCCATATGAAAAAATATTCCCCTTAAAAAATAATCGTCAAATGTAGCATAATTATTATACTTAAAAGCTTTTAAGTATCATTTAATCGATGAAAATGAAATGAATGTGAAAACAAACATTCAACTATCTGAAATACAGTAGTATATAAAGATTAAAATATAATTGATTCTATTATCGGAGATATTTTTGGTATCAATGCATCAGCCAGGGCTCAGGAATATTTGATTTCTGATGTCCGGGTATTTCCAGAAGAAGTCTTAAGCCAAGTCCTCCCTCTCTCTGAAAATATTCAAGCCTGATCTTATGGTATCCCTTTCCGAGAGGGTAGTATCCACCCTCTTCCTTCATGCCATGTATGCCATCATTGGTAATTATCTCAGTGCCATTAAGAAACAGCCGGCTTCCGTCATCTGAGATCAATGAAATGCCATAGACATCATCAGCGGGAATAAGAAAATATCCCTCATATTCGATAGCAAAAAAGGAATCTCTTTTTGCAAGCGTATGTGATATCTCTGTGACAGTTTTCTTAAAGGCCGGCCTGAGTTCATGAAATTCAGGCAGCCTGTCAAATTCACCATAGAAAACTGACGCAATAAGACCTGACTTAAGGTCATATACTTCCATTGCAGGAATGGCAGTTTTCTTTTCAATTAACATAGTTGCAGTCCTGCTGCTAATATCATCCCATTGCGTAAAGGCTTTGATGACAGTTGTTTCGGAGATCTTTACCGGTTCAGTGAATATTTTTGAACTGGGCAGAGGTTCAGTTCCGTCTGTAGTAAAGAATATCTTTCCGCCAGACCTGAAATTGGAAAGAGTTATAGTATAAGAATCGGTAAATATTCTGACAGGAGAGTCAATATCCGGAGGAATCAAATTGTTGTTTGCTTTATATACGTTTTCAATTCCCATCTTGTTTATTTTTCTGTCATATGTCATCAGTCCATTGGTTTCTGTCTCAACATCGGTTGTCTGGGTATAAACTGTGGCACTGAGTCCATAATCCTTAACAAACCTGTAAACCTGATCATAATAAGACTCATATTTTGATAGTAGCTGGACTGAATCGTCCATATTCCTGTAGCCCCAGTTGTGTTGTTCCCATGTATGTCCCACCACTGGAAGGCCAAGACCTCCGAATTCTCCAAGTACAATTGCTCTGTTATTTTCAGCAGGAGGGATGGCAGGATCGGGATAGTGATGAATATCATTTATATCGCCAGTGCCCCTGTCAGTCCATCCCGACGAACTGTTAACAAGCCGAGTCGAGTCATAATCCTTAACTAGTTTTGTAATCCTTTCTGTATCAAATTGCCCCCATCCCTCATTAAACGGGACCCACATTACGATAGAAGGGTGATTATATTTTGTTTCTATCAACCTTTTAAGCTCATATTCAAATTGTTCCGCCGATTCCTGAGATTTTGTAATGTCAGGCTGATCACCGGATATATATTCGTCACCGCTCGGCATATCCTGCCAGACAAGTATTCCCATCCTGTCGCACCAGTGATAAAAAATCCTGTTCTCCACCTTGACATGTTTCCGTAACATATTGAAGCCCATTTTTTTTGTCATTTCGAGATCATAGACCATGGCCTGTTCAGAAGGTGGGGTATAAATACCATCAGGCCAGAATCCCTGATCGAGCGGGCCGTTCTGATAAACAAATTTGTTATTGAGCTGAATCCTTTTGAATCCGTCCGGAGTTTTTCCCAGGGAAATCTTTCTAAGCCCAGTAAATCCTGATAATTTATCTATAGATCTATCCCCATCTGTTAGTTCTATCAAGACTGAGTACAAATATGGACTATCAGGAGTCCAAAGCTTTGGATCAGGAATGTTTAAAGTAATAATATCACTGCAGTTGCCTGATTCACTTGCAATTAAGCCATCTTCGTTTAGAATGGATATCTTTATTTTGTTATTATCAGGATTAATTACTTCAGCAGAAAAGGAAACAGTACCGGTTTCAATATCGCAAACACTCCTGTAGGAAGCTATATATGATTTTTGTACCGGTTCTATCCAGACAGTCTGCCAGATGCCTGTAGTTGGGGTATACCAGATACCCCGGGGTTCAGATACCTGTTTACCCCTGGGCTGCGTTCCCTTATCAGTAGGATCCCAGATGCAAACCATTAGTTCATGGTTCTTTCTTCGCTCAAGATGCCCGGTAATATTAATCGAGAAAGGATCATATCCGCCTCTATGCCTTCCTGCTTCCTGACCGTCAATATAAACTATTGTTTCCCAGTCCGATGCCTCAAAATTCAGAAGTACCTGGTCCCCCTTCCATGATTTGGGTATTTTAAAAGTACGTCTGTACCATAAGTTTTCATTTTCACTGACACGTTTCTTCACTCCTGAAAGTGCTGATTCAACAGGGTAGGGGACAAGAATTTTTCCATCCCACTTATCAGGTCTGGTATTCCTTTCGGTAATTGCATAGTCCCATAAACCATTCAGATTTACCCATTCTTCTCTCCTTGCATCAGGACGGGGATACTCAGTCCATGGCAATGCAGGATCGACCTGAAGTGCCCATTCAGTCAAAAGAGGATTTTCAGAGATTTTCCATTCTGCAAGAGCTTTTTTCCTGCCATAGTTGCATGACTGGCAAAATAGAAAAAAGACAATAGTTACTATTGCAATATTCGATTTCATTTTTCTTAAGGCAGATATATTCCCGTTAATGTTACCCGAGCTTCATCTTTTCAACTTCCTCGATATTTCTTTCGTTTGTAACTACTTTTGCATCAGGGGTATAAAGGTAGTCTATCAGATCCTGGTATTTCTCCATTATTTTACCACGGACGATTTTCATAGTTGAGTTCATCAGACCATTATCTTCAGTAAAGCTTTGTTCGAGAATACCTATGGCAACAGGAAGCCATCTCTGCGGAAACATATTACCATATTTTCCGTTAATTCTGTATTCATTGATTTCATTTTCAATCAGTATAATAACAGCCCTTTTTCCTTCATCCGAATCAGCGGTCAGATTTTTCTCCTCAAGGTAAACTTTAAGGGCGTGCTGATTTGGAACCACCAGAGCTACTGTATATGGTTTCTGATTATTGTAGAGCATGCACTGATCGATATACTTTGATTGCTCGGAAATGGCCTCCTCAATACCTTCCGGGCTGAATTTCTCACCGTCATCAGCTATAAGAAGACTCTTGAATCTGCCAAGTACATAAAGAAATCCATCGGGTGACATAAATCCCATATCACCTGTGTAGAGCCAGCCATCCTTAATTGTATCCTTTGTAGCATTTTCATTTTTCCAGTAACCGTGCATAACATTGCCTCCTCTTATCACAATTTCACCTTTTTGTTCTGCCGGAAGCTCATTGCCGTCATCATCACAGATTTTTAGATCCATATTATTGACGAGAACTCCGGATGATCCCAGTTTGTGTCTTCCTGCAGAATTTGATGAAATCACAGGTGATGCCTCACTTAGTCCATAGCCCTGGAACATGGGAATTCCGAGGGCATAAAAAAACCTTTGGAGTTCAATATCCAGCAGTGCACCACCACCAATGAAATAATCCAGTTCACCTCCATATGCTTCCCTGATCTTAGAGAACAGGATTTTATCATAAAGCCTCAGAAGAGGCTTTTTCAGTTTCTGAATACCACTCCCTTTATTCCAACCCTCCTTATTGTAGGAATAAGAGATTTTCAATGCATGATTAAAAAGAAATTCGATTAATGCTCCTTTTTCCTTTATCCCTTTCTCAATATTTTTTCTGAAGTTCTTTGCTATAGCAGGAACGCTCATCAGCATGTTGGGCTTAATTTCCTTCAGACATGCAGGAAGGTTACGGAGGGTCTCCATAGGAGTTTTTCCTGTCTTTACAGATGCGATACTGGCTCCCTTGCCCATGAAAGCAAATATTCCGCAGGTATGACCAAATGAATGGTCCCATGGAAGAATGAGTAATGTTTTATAGAATGATGGGATATCAATCAAGCTGTACGCCTGGTATACATTTGTCACATAGTTTCCGTGCGTCAGGATAATACCTTTGGGATCAGCTGTTGTCCCTGATGTATAGCAAATATTTGCAAAATCAGATGGCAAAATGCTTTTGAAAAGCTTTTCAAAGCTTTCCATGCTGCCGGGCATATCCAGCCATTCACGCCCCAGTTTTCTTACCTCGTTGAAATGGATCTCGTTTGCTGAATATTCCTCCTGTGTATCAAAGTGGATGATTTTTTCAATTGTAGGGCAACCATCAATTACCTCCCTGAGTTTTATGGCCTGGTTGGATGAAACAAGAATCATCCTTGATCCTGAATGATTTATCCTGAATTTTATCTCTTCCGGATTAAGTTTGACTGATAATGGCACATTGATTGCCCCGGTATAAAGTATGCCAAGTTCTCCGATAACCCAGCTGTTTCGTCCTTCTGATATGAGACTCAGCCTGTCTCCCTTGTTAATCCCAAGTCTCGTTAGCCCGGCAGCAAACTCATATACCTGTTTTTTTGTTTCACCATATGTTGTGCCTTCATACCGCTCATTTGGTTTTTCCCACAAGTAGACGTTGCTACTGAACTTTTCAACGCTCTCTTCAAAAAATTGGATTAAGGATTTCATTTAACCACGATTTAGTTTAAGAATTCTTTATTCAACACCGAATATACAAAATTCAGCTAATCCATATTTAAATTGCATATATTATTATCATTTGTTTTGGTTCACAAATATTTGTATCTTTGATAATTATGCTTGAAAAAATCCTGACAATTAATTATTATAAATATCTTAACTTCAATATTATGAGACATTTATCTACCTTATTGTTTGTTTTAATAGTTGTGCTTGTCGTAACTCCTTCATGCAAGAACAGGGGAGGCTTATTCGGAAAGAAGAAAGCTGATACAACCGGAGTCTGGCTTGCCCGTCAGGACAGCCTGAGGGTAGTTGATTCCATAAGAAAAGCCCAGGAAGCTCTGGTTGCACTGGAAAATGCCAGGTTGGATTCGATTAGGATTGCTGAAGAAGCAAAATTGGCTTTTAAATATCATATAATTGTTGGCAGCTTCTATACTCCTGAATATGCCAGGAACCTTGCTGAAGAGTATAAATCGAAAGGATATAATGTGAGGATTCTTCAGATGAAAGGAAGCCGTTTTGAACTGGTATCTGCAGAAGCATTTGACAAATTCAGACCGGCTGTTAACAAATTACAGGATTACCAGGCTAATATAATGCCTGACGCCTGGCTATATATAGATAATTAGGATAGCTGAATTAGTTACCGGTCTTTCTGAAAATGGTTTCCTCCCTGTCGGGACCAACTGAGACAAGAGTTACAGGTACACCGCAATATTTCTCAATAAATTCAATAAAGCCTGTCAGTTCTGCAGGCAGATCGTTGTATTTTCTGATTCCTGAGATATCCTTTTGCCAACCCCTGAATTCGGTATAGACTGGTTCAATAACGTGTTCATTACCAAATGGCAGTTCATTTACCTCTTTTCCGTCAATTTTGTAGGATGTACAAACCTTTATGGTTTTGAACCACGACATTACATCAGCTTTTGTCATGAAAAGCTGTGTGGTGCCGTTTATCATTATTGAATATTTTAGTGCAGGGAGGTCAAGCCATCCGCACCTTCTTGGTCTGCCTGTTGTTGCCCCGAATTCTTTTCCTGTATTTCTGAGTGTATCACCGGTTTCATCTGTTAGTTCAGTAGGAAAGGGGCCACTGCCAACCCTGGTGCAATAGGCTTTGAAGATTCCATAGACATCACCAATTCTTTTTGGTGATATACCGAGTCCTGTGCATGCGCCGGCACTGATAGTATTTGAAGATGTAACGTAAGGGTATGAGCCAAAATCGACATCCAGCATTGTACCCTGTGCACCTTCGGCAAGTATTCTTTTCCCTCCGGATGCAAGATCATTCACCAGATACTCTGTATTTACAATCCTGAATTCCTTTAGAAGCTCAATTCCCTCAAACCATCCCTTTTCAAAGTCATTCAGGTTGAAACTGAAACTGTAGTTTTTAAGAATAGCTAAATGCCTTTCGGTACTGGCCCGGTATAGATCCATGAAATCGCTACGGAGAATATCCCCGACACGTAAACCTGAGCGCCCTGTCTTATCAGTATAGGCAGGACCGATTCCTTTTAAGGTAGAACCTATCTTTGTATTACCCTTATGCTGCTCGTATGCGGAGTCAAGTATCCTGTGGGTAGGAAGAATAAGATTAGCCCTGGTTGAAACCACAAGTCGTTTTGTAAGATCGGCTGCAAACGGTTTAAGCTCATCAATCTCTTTTTTGAAAACTGCCGGATCTATAACAACCCCATTGCCAATTATATTCAGTTTATCAGGATGAAAAATGCCGGAAGGAATAAGATGCAGTACATGTTTAATATTATTGAATTCAAGTGAATGACCTGCGTTGGGGCCACCCTGAAATCTTGCAATAACATCATATTCGGGACTCAATGCATCAACCAGTTTTCCTTTCCCCTCGTCACCCCATTGAAGTCCTAAAAGTATGTCAATGTTCATGTTATAAGATTATGTAAGTAGTAGTTTTAATGGTGTAAGTTACGAAATTATTCGACTGTGAAAAAAGTCATGGAATTTTGACTATTTCTTTTTATCCGTCTCGTTTTTGCCGCTGTTCACGTTACCATAAATATAAAGAGAATGGTAGAGAGGAGTGAAATGATGAAGTTCACTTGCCGTGCTGATTATTTCATAAATACGTGGATCACAGAATTCAATAACCCTTCCTGTTTCAATATCTATTATATGGTCATGCTGACCACACTGGTATGCCCTTTCGAACTGGGCAATATTTTTACCGAACTGATGTTTTATTACCAGGTTACAGTCGAGCAGTAATTCTATTGTGTTGTAAAGTGTTGCCCTGCTTACCCTGTAATTCTTGTTTTTCATGAAGATATAAAGCGATTCTATATCAAAATGACCTGACCTTGAATATATTTCTTCGAGTATAGCATACCTTTCCGGTGTTTTTCTGTGACCTTTCCTTTCGAGATACTCGGTAAAGATTTTTTTTACAGTGATCTTGGTACTGTCACTAATCATAATTGGTCTAATTTTAAATAATGACAAATGTACATATTTTCAATTTAATCGCAGAGAGAGAGAATATTCTTATGGAAGCATTAAGACAAGTCTTCAACTCTTCTCACATTTTCAATTCCGTTTATACCGGAGATTTTCATTATAAGGTTATTAAGATCTTTGGTATGATGAACATACAAATCAATTGTTCCTTCAAATATTCCATTATGAACAGAAATATTGATGCCTGTCATGTTTACCTTAAGCTCTGAGGAAATAATATTTGTTATTTCATTAACAAGACCAATCCTGTCGATTCCACTCATACTTACTCTTGCGAGAAAGGAGTTCAGTTTATGTATTGCCCATTTAACCGCAACTATCCGGTCCCCTTCATTGGACATGATCCTGATAGCTTCAGGGCACTTGGGCTTGTGTATCATTATTGAACCTTCGGAGGTATGATAGCCAACCACATCATCACCTGGTATTGGATTACAGCACTTTGCGATACTGTATGACTGTGATGCATTATCAACATTTTCCCTGAGAAGGAATGGAACTTTTTTGTCAATTTTTGACACCTTGTCATTATCGTCTTTCTTTTCTTTTCGTGAACCAATGAATTTCAGATCCCAGTACTTAATCACACTTCTTGAAGTGTTCTTCCTAAGTACCCTCTTAAGATCGTCAGTATTGATCTTTCCAAGCCCTATTCCAGCCAATAGATCATCCTTTCCGGTGGATTCAAATTCCTCGAGCAGCTTTTTCAGTATCTCATTATTAAGCCGGAGATTGAGAATGCCAAGCTGTGCCTCCAGTATTTCTGTTCCTTTCTGGATTATATCCTTCGATTCATTCTTCAGGGCAACTTTAATAGCCTCCTTGGCTTTTGTGGTTCTCACATATTTTAACCACTCCTTGTCGGGTTTTGCAATATCTGATGTTATGATTTCAACCTGGTCACCACTGTTGAGTATGGCACTGATAGGATTGAGTCTGTAATTTATCTTGGCCCCGATGGCTTTGTTTCCTACTTCTGTATGTATTTCATATGCAAAATCAAGGGCAGATGCTCCTTTCGGGAGACTGATAAGAAGACCCTTGGGGGTAAACACCATTATCTCTGAAGAGAACAGGTTCATTTTAAATTCATCAAGAAACTCTATCGGATCCTCCAGCGGATTCTCGAGCATCTGTCTGATTTTTTTAATCCATTTGTCAAGCTCGCTTTCAGGTGATTCATCCCCTTTGTATTTCCAGTGTGCTGCATAACCTCTCTCCGCTATCTCATCCATCCTTTCGCTCCTGATCTGTACCTCAATCCATCTTCCCTCAGGACCCATTACTGTAAGGTGCAGAGCTTCATAACCATTTGGTTTTGGGCGGCTTACCCAGTCACGTAACCTGTCAGGTTTGGGAAGATAGGAATCGGTGATGATGGAGTAAATATTCCAGCATTGCGTTTTTTCAGGAATCCCCGGTACCGGTTTGAATACTATTCTTACTGCAAGTACATCATATATCTCTTCAAATGGTACATTTTTGGCCTGCATTTTTTTCCAGATGGAAAATACAGATTTAGGTCTTCCGCTGATATCGAACTGAAAACCCGCCTCCATAAGTTTCTCTATTATGGGAAGAGAAAATTTATTTATCAGGGCTATATTCCTTTTTTCGGAATGTTTTAATTTGCCGGTAATTTCATCGTAAATCTGAGGCTGACGGAATTTGAAGCTGAGATCTTCCAGCTCGCTTTTTATTGCATATAAACCGAGCCTGTGTGCAAGCGGAGCGTACAGAAAGATAGTCTCCCCGGCAATTTTCATTTTCTTGTGCTCAGGCATTGATTCCAGGGTTCTCATATTATGAAGCCTGTCAGCTATTTTAATCAGAATAACCCTGAGGTCATCAGAAAGTGTAAGCAACATTTTCCTGAAATTCTCTGCCTGCATCGAGGTAGAGGTCTCCTTGTTGTATGTACCGGAAATTTTAGTTAGTCCGTCAATGAGAGATGCGATTTTGGAGCCGAATTCCCGTTCTATTTCATTAAGTGAGTACTCGGTATCTTCAACTACGTCATGAAGAAGAGCTGTAGCTATAGATCCCGCGCCAAGGCCAATTTCCTGGTTTACTATTTTTGCAACACAAATGGGATGAATCACATAAGGTTCTCCTGATTTTCGCCGCATATTCCAATGAGCTTCATTGGCAATTTTAAATGCCTTGTCTATCAGCTCCCTGTCACCAGGCTTGTTGCAGCGAATGAGATTGCTTACAAGCGACTCATATTCAGAATTTATCCTGTGTACATCCTCATCATCAAAAACATCCTTATTCGCCATAGAGTATAATAATACACCTTTTTGTGCAGAATACAAAGATAGCTTTTATGCTCTAATGATTGTATTGCTGCCTTTCGATATCCCGATCAAAATTTTACCGGTTAAAATAGATTGCAATTGTACCCGTTCTTGAAATTGATTTACCTGAAGGGGTCAGAACCCGAAGTGACCATAGATAAATTCCCTGTGACAGGGGATCTCCTTTATAAGTACCATCCCAGGAATCAAGGTGATTTCTTGTTTCAAAAAGGGTTTTTCCCTGTCTGTCACTAATGACAAATATATAATCAGCCGGGGTGAATGAAAGTACAGGTCTGAACAGATCGTTTATCATATCGCTATTAGGGGTGAATACATCCGGTACAGTTATAGTTTCCACCGATTCAGTACAAGCCTCACCCGAGAGTGTGGAACCTGATATACCATATGGATTTAATACCTCTTCAGCCCCAAGTTTGAAGCAAACCTCACCTGTAGTTATGTCATACATAAGGTTTTTATAATCAATCAGAATTGAAGAATCGGATGATACAATCTCTGTGACTTTATTATAACCTGTTCCTGTATTTACGAAAAGTGAGTACATACCGGTTTCCCCATTCCACTTTTCATAATGATTCCATCTGAGAACCAGGTTATTGTTTATACTTTCAATTGTCAGGACAATATTTGAAGCCAGGTTGGAAACAGTAATTGGTTTATTGCAACTGTTTATTGCGGATAGCCTGTAGTAATTTATTGCCCCGGGATCTGCCTTTTCATCTGTGTATCTAATTATACCTGAAGTGGAAAAAGGCCTTGCTATTTCTGTGAAGCTTCCAGATTTTCCGGTTTTTCGTTCAAGCCGGAATGTTGAAATATCTGATAGCGGATCTGCTGTGAAAGAGAGTGATACTTTATTGTCAGTTATTGTTGCATAATCAGCATTAATCCAGTCAGGTGGCCTTTGCATGGCAGTTGAAAGACACACCTTATTTGATCCGGATATATTTCCGCCTTCAAGTATAGCACTTACTATGAAACAGTATTCAGAATTTGTTGTGAAGTTGCTGAGTCTGAATTTGAGACTGTCCGGATCCACCACGGCAAGATCAGAAAATGTGCCTCTATTAACGGATGCTGATATCCGGTAACCTGTAACTTTCTTTGGTTCAGAAATGTAGTTATTCCAGGAGACAGTAATTATCTTATTGCATGTATCGATTTTTGCATCCGCAAAAATGGTATTCAGATGGTTTGAAAGGGGACTTGTGCAATTTGGCATCCTGTGAGCGGCGACAACATATGAAACGCTGAAGTACCTTGTTGCAGGGGTGATGTGTGTATAATTAACAGCTGACGGATTCCAGATGGTATCAATGGGTATGCCTGTACCATCGTTAAATTTATAAACAACATATCCTGCTATACCTGATGATGGACTCAGATCCCAGCTTATATTAACATTGCCGGAGATCGGATCAACAGTAACGAGATTAAGTTTTGGTGATTCAGGCACAGTACAATTTACCTGCGACAAGGCTTTGTTTGTCAGTATCAGCAGAGTTAACAGGATAATATAATACTTAATCGTGCTCACCATTTTCTTTCAAAAACTATAAGGGACAAACTTATATAAAAAACTGGCAGGGTTTAGTATTGTTTTTATATTTGCATAATTATGTTCAGATCCAATCTATTCAAAAAAATCTCAGGCAAGAATCTAGTTGATAAAGACCAGCTTAAAATTGTATACTTTCTGAGTCTTGTGGTAGGTCTTCTGAGCGCTTTTGCAGCAGCTTTCCTGAAGAATGCCATTCATTACACCCACCTCTTTATGACAAGAGGGATTACTGACGAAAAATCAGGATTTTTATACCTGGCATTTCCGATTACAGGGATGCTGCTTACCCTTCTTTTTGTCAGGTATGTTGTACGTGACAATATTAGCCACGGAATCAGCAGGGTATTATTTTCCATTTCAAAAAGAAGAGGATATCTCAGAGCCCATAATACCTGGAGTTCCATTATGGCCAGCACACTTACAATAGGATTCGGGGGTTCAGTCGGAGCAGAAGCACCAATTGTACTGACAGGTTCCTCAATAGGATCAACGATCGGGAGATTTTTCAGGTTAAACAGCAAGAGTATCACACTTCTTATTGGCTGCGGGGCAGCAGGTGCTGTTGCTGGAATATTCAAGGCACCGATTGCAGGAATTGTTTTTGTCCTGGAAATCCTTATGCTTGATCTGACTATTTCCTCCATTGTGCCTCTTCTTATTTCATCGGTCACAGCTGCCACAGTATCTTATTTTCTGATGGGAGACAAGGTTCTCTTTTCGTTTAACATCACTGAATCGTTAGTTGTCGGGAATATTCCCTGGTATATTGTACTCGGAATAATTTCCGGACTTATTTCACTTTACTTTTCAAAGATGACACTTTTTCTTGAAGGATCTTTTGAAAAGGTTAAGAATCAGTATATCAGGCTTATAATCGGAGGATCAGTGCTGGGTTTACTCATTTATATCTTCCCAGCCTTTTACGGGGAGGGTTATGATACAATAATGACATTACTTCAGGGTGATTCAGGGAAAATTTTTTACAGTAACATTTCTGTTAATCTAGCCGATAATTACCTGTTAATGTTTGGTTTCCTTGCCGGTCTGATTCTGCTGAAGGTTGTTGCCAGCAGTGCAACAAACGGAGCAGGGGGTGTTGGTGGTATTTTTGCTCCGACACTGTTTATCGGAGGAATCACGGGCTTCCTGGTTGCAGGAGTGCTTGGAAATCTTTTTCAACTTGAACTGCCCGATAACAGATTTGTACTAGCAGGTATGGCCGGAATGATGGCAGGGGTAATGCATGCTCCGCTCACTGCAATATTCCTGATTGCTGAGATTACAGGAGGCTATAACCTTCTGATACCATTAATAATAACTGCAACAATTGCTTATATCACTACCCGGAGTTTTGAAAAACACTCAATATATCATCTTGAACTGGCAAAAAGGGGAGAGCTTATTACTCATGATAAGGATAAAGCGGTTCTGACACGTATGAACTGGAAAAAGGAGATTGAGACAGATCTTAAAACAGCAGGACCCAATGACACACTTGGCGATCTTATCAGAATTATTTCCAAATCAAAAAGAAATATATTTCCGATTGTTGATGAGTACAATATTCTTGAGGGGGTGGTAAGCCTTGATGATGTCAGGGAAATAATGTTTGACCAGGAGATGTACAAAACAACCTATCTGAAAGATATTATGACTGTACCTCCAACCTATATTGATATCAGGGAGAATATAGAAGCTGTTATGGAGGCATTCAGAAAGACCGGAGCATGGAATCTGCCTGTTCTGGATAATGGTTATTATGTGGGATTTATTTCTAAGTCAAGAATTTATTCAACCTACAGGGAACTGCTGGTTGAATATTCGGAAGAATAAAAATTAATAATTCAGGATATGAAAAGAGACAAATTGATTTTCGACCTTATTGAAAAGGAAAAAGAACGCCAAATAAACGGAATAGAGCTTATAGCTTCTGAGAATTTTGTCAGCCAGCAGGTGCTGGAGGCCATGGGATCTGTTATGACCAACAAATATGCAGAAGGTTATCCTGGTAACCGTTACTATGGAGGATGTGAGATAGTAGACCAGTCGGAGCAGATTGCAATTGACCGCCTAAAAAAATTATTCAATGCCGAATATGCAAATGTCCAGCCACATTCAGGTGCGCAGGCAAACATGTCAGTATTCATGACGGTTATGAAACCCGGAGATTCATTCATGGGTTTGAATCTGGCGCATGGAGGGCATCTGTCACATGGTTCTCCTGTCAATTCATCAGGTCTGCTTTATAAACCTGTAGCTTACAGTGTAAAAGAGGATACCGGCCTTGTTGACTATGATATGATGGAAGAAGTAGCACTCAGGGAAAAACCTAAAATGATAATAGGTGGTGCATCAGCCTATTCACGTGAATGGGATTATGAGCGAATGAGAAAAATTGCCGACAGCATCGGTGCAATTTTTATTGTTGATATGGCTCACCCGGCAGGACTTATAGCAGCCGGATTACTTAGGAATCCGCTAAAACATGCCCATATCATTACTTCCACCACTCATAAAACACTGCGTGGTCCCAGGGGCGGAATTATTCTTATGGGAAAAGATTTTGTAAATCCATGGGGAATTGTGACTCCAAAGGGTGAGGTGAGGATGATGTCATCCCTGCTTAACTCTTCAGTTTTTCCAGGCGTACAGGGTGGTCCGCTGGAACATGTAATTGCCTCCAAAGCAGTCGCATTCGGTGAGGCGCTTGAACCTTCATTTGGTGAATATCAGAAGAGGGTTAAGAAAAATGCTGCAATAATGGCTGAATCATTTACTTCAAAAGGATATAAAATTATTTCCGGAGGCACGGATAATCACCTTATGCTTATAGATCTCAGGACAAAATTCCCGGACCTCACAGGAAAAAAAGCTGAAAATATTCTCGGACTTGCCCATATAACAGTAAATAAAAACATGGTGCCTTTCGACAGCCGTTCACCTTTCCTTGCATCAGGTATAAGGGTAGGAACACCCGCAATTACCACCAGAGGACTGAAAAGTGAAGATATGGGAATAATTGTTGAGCTTATAGATGAGGTTTTATCAAATTCTGATAATGAGCCATTTATTGCAAGTGTTGGTAAAAAGGTTGTAGAAATGATGAAGGATTATCCCTTATTCTCTGAATAAATCTGAATCATTTTCTATTTCAGCACCAGACTATGGAGTATTAATTGTTTTTATTGTACCTTTGTATTTTATAATGAATCATTCCATTCATGAATAATCAGAAGCTAATTTTTATTGTTGATGATGATCAGTTTATTAATACACTGGTTGCCAAAAGGTTTGAGGAAGAAGGATACCGTGTGGAGGCTTTTACTTACGGTGAGGAATGCATAAAAGCCCTGAACAGGAATCCTGATGTTATTATCCTCGATTATTATTTTATCAGCAATGACAAGGAGGTTATGAATGGGATGGAGGTTCTGGATAAAATCAAGGGAGTAAAACCCCAAATGCCTGTAATAATGCTCTCTGGCCAGGATAAGGGTGAGATTGTTCTTGAATTAGCGAGGAAAGGGATAAGTGATTATATTATAAAAGATAATAATCTCATTGATAATCTCAGGGAGGCTATCAAAGATCTTTTCAATTAATAATTCCGGTCTATTTTAGCTTAAAATTATACGTTATTGTTCCTTTCTGAAATTCCGAAGCTGAGAATGAATGATCGGGATTGAATCGTGCTTCCATTGCCGCATCCTTTGCAACTTTTAGAAGATATTCATCCAATGTGGTTGATCCTTTTACACCTGTAATTGCCCTGTTTACTTTACCTTCCCTGTCAACATACACCTCTACCACAACTCTTCCTTCTCCCTGGTAATCGTATTTGGGTTCAGGAAGCTTCTGGTAGCCTCTTCCTCCAAGATCGTAAGATATTCCGCTGTTGCCTGTGCCACCACCAGGTCCATATACTTGTGAATTGGCATCACCATTTGGAACACCCTGGTTGCCTGGACCACCCGCAATCCCCTGGCTTGTTGATGTACTTCCGGCATTTTTTGATCCGGCGAGAGCATTTTTTGTCCGGTTCATTATTTCTGCCTGGCGTTGCTGTTCTGCTTCAATTCTTTTCCTCTCAATTTCCTCCTGCTCTTTTCTTTTTCTTTCAGCTTCCAGTGTCTCCCGCTTTATTCTTTCAGCCTCAGCCAGTTCTTTTTTCTTCTTTTCGGCTTCAGGATCAATTTTTTTTACTTCAGGTGCCTCCTCATCATTCTGTGTTAGAAGAGGTTCCTCTTCTGCCTTAATAGATTCGTTTGAGGGAGGTGGAGGGACTGCCTCAGCCTGTTCAGCAACAGGAGCTGGTTCCAGTTCACCAAGCCCTGTTTCATCGGTACCAAAATTTACCATTATCCCCTCCTCAAAAACTGGAGGAGGAGGTACAGAAAAACCTACAAATACAAGTACCAGCAATAATATCAGGTGTAGTATTATTGTCCCGGCCAGACCCTTGCCTTTTTCGGAAGGGAGTTTCCGCAGGTTGCTATTTGGGAGTTGTGGCAATTATCAGTTTATAATTATTCTTCTGGGCTATGTTCAAAACATTAACAACGTTCTCGAATGGAACGCTTTTATCAGCATGAAGGGAGATATATGTATCAGGTTTTTCCCCCAGTTTCTGTTTCAGAACAGCTTCAAGATTCTCAAGGTCAACAGGTTGAAGTTCAACGTAATACTTTAAATCACTGGTTACTGATACTGTTGTAAGAGGCTTGGCCGATGTCTGGTTGCTGCCTTTTGGAAGAAGTAGTTTCAATGCCGAAGGATGAACCAGGGTTGATGTAAGCATGAAAAATATCAGAAGGTTGAATACGACATCTGTCATACCAACAGAGCTGAAATTAATACTTATCTTATTTCTCTGCGTAAGTGCCATTTACTTTGAAGTTTTAGCAGGTTCATTGAGAATATCCATAAATTCAGTCAATGTAGCCTCGAGATTAAAGACTACTTTTTCCACTCTGACAACCAGTGTATTATATGCGAAATAACCAAGAATACCAACAATCAGACCAGCAACAGTTGTAATAAGAGCAGTATAAATACCATCAGACATCATTGATACTTCAATATTGTTACCGGCCTGCGACATAGCATAAAATGACTGAACCATACCTATTACCGTTCCAAGGAATCCAAGCATGGGTTCAGCTCCTGTGATGGTAGCAAGAGTTGGAAATCCCTTTTCAAGTTTCGAGATCTCAAGCTTGCCAACATTTTCAATTGCTGTGCTTATATCATGAAGTGGCCTTCCAAGCCGGCTTATTCCCTTTTCCACCATTCTGGCTGAAGGACTATCGGTTGATTTGCAGAGAGCCAGGGCTGCGTCAATTTTTCCGTCGTGAATATAGTCTTTGATCCTGTTCATGAAGTTGACATCTTCTTTTGTCGCCTGCCTTATTACATAGTATCTTTCTATAAAAATATAAGCTGCCACAAATGACAGAAGAATTATCGGAATCATTACCCATCCTCCTTTTACCGTGAGATCCCACAGGGTTAATTCCATCGCCTTCGTACTTTCAACCGGAACCTGAGTGCCTTGCAAGAATAGCTGTATCAATGCCATAAAGTTTTAATTTTTAATTGTTTATGCGTCTGAACTGGAATATATTCATTGTTAATTCATGTGCGAAGCTATTAAAAAACGTAATTATGGACAGTTCTATTATACGGAGTTAATAACAAACCCGGAATATTTATTAACCGTCGAAGCATCTGAATGGCGAAATAATCAGTTATCACCCTCCTTCTTTATTGTGGTCTCATCTTCCTTTTTAATATCCGGTTTTTCCTTTTTGGTGAAAAGGTCGTTTAATTTATTGAATTCCTGTCTGAAGAATACTCCTACGCCCTGGGTATAAGGTTCAGACTTTCCGGTATAGGGATTATTATACCTGTTGAATACCTTGAATCTTATTTTCTCAGTTATTTTTACCTCAGCATCAAAATCACCTGTGATCTGGTTTGTATTAGGATCAGCGTTTGAACCTCTGACATCGAAATTTCCATTTATAACTACCTTGTCGTTCAGTATCTGTTTGGAAAGTGCAACCTCCAGCTGATCGGAATTAATTTCGCTGTTACCTACACCAGGACGGTATACCACACCAATATCAAAATCATTACTTATTTTGGAGAGCATGTTGCTTAACTGGCTGAATAGCATCTCGGAGGTTGTTACAGCTGCTGCGGTACCTGCAGTACCAGAACTGGCAGTAGTACCAGATCCCATCAGAGGATCAGGATAAAAGCTGTTCATTACCAGCAGGTACAGGAACTGGCGGCTCATCTGTTCCTCTGTGGCTATTGCATTTCTCAGGTATGTTCTTGTTTTTTCGTCAGCGGTGGGAAGATAAATGTCAAATCCAATTACCGGATTAAAGAGATTACCTGACAGATTCAGCTGACATTCAACCGGTACTCTTTCTGTTGATTCAGCTGTTCCATCAGGTATAATATCGGCCACCGATGCCCTGAGCTTATATATTGCTTTAAGATCAATCTCTGACTTATAGATATCTCCGTTGAACATAATTTTTCCTCCGTTTTCCACGGAAAAAGGTTTATTAAGGATATTCCCAAGGGTAAATAAATAATCACCCCGGTCAATTATATAGTCGCCTGTTATCCTGAATTCACCTTTTTTATTATAGCTTATATTGAGATTACCTGATCCGTTAGCCTTCATTATGTCACCGACTGTTTCATCAAATATCAGCTGCACTTCTGCAACAGGAGTGACTTCAAGATCCATGTTGATTTCCATGGCAGTCGTTTTGGGAGGTGCAGGAACCAGCCTGATACCGGTTGCCTGAGTTTTGATAGTGTCTTTTGAACCATTTGTAAAAGAAACAAATGAGACTTCAGAAACAGACAGACCAGTATTGAGTGGAATATAGAACCTGGTATTTCGACCGCTTCTTGCGGAAATATCAAATGCCAGGGAACCGTCTTTTGAGCTTTTTATTGTTGTTACACCGGTTGCATAGGCGGTACCATAAAATAATTCGTTATCCTTTGCCCTGGTGCTCAGAACCATACAATCAGTAGTATTGATTGTCATATTTGCCTGAAAATTCTTGAAATTATTGTGATAAACTGTTCCTGAAAGTGTAGCAGGATTACCTCGTTCATCAGTGAGTTTTACATTATTGAAGTTTATACCCTTTCTGTCAAATCTCACAGAGTCTGACATCCGGTATTTCGTTTGCAGGTAATCTATTTTCAGTATTGAGTTCTCAGCAAACAGAGCTCCGTTAAGCACGATTGAACCTGGTATACTTATTAAGTTTACTTTGCCGGTTGTCGTCCCGGATATATCCGAAGCAAATGCTTTCAGAAGAGGATTAAGCGGCTTTATTGATAGTTTTGAGGCAATTCCGGTGAGATCCAGTTTCCTTGAAGCCGGGTCATAAATTCCTGAAATATCGAGCATTTTCCGGCCATCGATATTGTTATCCGAATTAATGTTAATTACTTTACTGTTTACGTCAAACACTGAACTTACAGACAAGGTTCCGTAGTCTGTACCAAGTATACCGAAATTGCTGACAGTCAGGTTTCCCTGCAGAAGAATCTCCTTATAAAGATTTGTAAGTATTATATTCCCGTTGAGATTGCCCCTGAATTCCGGAGAGAATGCATCAGCAGGATTGCTTTTGTTCCTGGTGATAATGTAATTGAGGGGAATAATATCAATACCCTTGAATCCAATATCAAGTGTGTCGTAAGAATTCTCAGATATTGCACCGTTAATGCTATAATAGTAGTCTTTCCCACCAACCATAAATCTGTTGACACTTATTGCATTTGAGTCAACAACTATTGCTGTGCTTTTAATTTTCCATAGATTTTTTCTGGAATAAATGTCTGTTGAATCAATATTAATTATCAGAACAGCATTTCTTTGAGTGGGATCATTTTTATGATAATTTCCCCTTGCTATAAAGCTGCCGTTGTTAGACGGATTATTCTTGTTTCCCCAGTTAACGGTAAATAGTAAATTATCCGGTTTTGTATCGAGATTAATTCTTAAACTGTCAAGCTTAGATTGTCTCAATAATTCAAGCGTCCTGCTTTTTATTCCCAGATTTAGCTCATTGCCTGTAATTCTTGTATTAAGGGAAAAATCGCTGAATATGTTATTGTGAATTGAAAGTATTTTTGATGATCCGTTGATCCTGATGATACTGTCGGGATAAATATCACCTTCAATAAAGCTGTTTTCGGATATCAGAAAGCCTGTTTGAAAAAAATTGTTTATCTCATCTGTATTTTTAAACCTTATATTGAATGAAAAGTTGTTTTTCTTTAAGTCCTTTTGTTTACTGGCAGAAATGAATTTTGAGGGCATTAATTTTGCCAGCAGGTATCTTGTAAGGTTCCCGAATTCACTGAAATTATAAGATCCAGTAATATCGGCGTCAACAAAATCAGTTCTTAAGCTAAGTACAGGTTTACTGCCTGAAAGATAGGTTTTTACAGAGAAATCATATAATTCAAGATTATTGCCATATCGTACCAGATTGGAGTTTAAAAGTCTTATTTCTCCATCTATATTATCGATGCTGTTACCCCTGAAATTAGATGTCAGGAGCAGGGTCACCCTTGAACTTGTATCCTTTTTATCTAAATTGAGATTGTAAAGTTTTGCATTGGCTATATTTAGTGTAAAATCAAATTCAGGCAGTTTTTTCTCAAAATTGAAAAGTCCGAGAACGTCGATTTTAATATTTCTGTCGGAAACATTTATACTGCCATCCCAGGCTTTTTCCGTAAAAATACCATTGAGTGCTAGATCCCTGTAGACATAATTCTTTAGTGAAATGCTGTCAATTCTTCCCCTGAGGCTGGCAGAAAATTTCTTCATAGATGTTGCATAGCCATCAATATTGGCATGTATGCTCATATTACCGAGAAGGTCTTTCCTCCCGGTTATTTCACCCAGATTTATTTCTGAACCCTTCATCAACCCCTTAATCCTGTATCTTCTTTTACCTTCAGGCCGGAGGGAAAGGTCAGTTGTTATGGTACCATTTTGTGATCTGAACTGGCCGTATGTTACGAAATCAGTGATAAAACCTGTAAAGCTACCGTCAAAGGTTATATTTCCTACCTTGAATAACAATTCAGGCAGTTCAAGCTTCTTTTTTCCGGGAAGAACCACTTTTTCCAGATCTATTGCATTTGTGGTAAACCTGTTAACACCCAGATAGATAAATGAATTGTTGAGATCTGGTAATCCTGAAAAATCAAAATCGCAGTCAAGCTGGGAATAATCCCTGTATGATATTAGGATATTTCTGCCACGTAGTTCGGAGATAGTGCCGGATATTCTTCCTGAGAGCCATACAGACTCATTTATTCCTTCCATTAATGGCATGAAATAATTTAGATCGGATATACTGATAAGAGATTTCTCAAAGACGGCTTTTAAATTGACATTTCCGACAAAATTGCTGAATGATCCCGTTGAATCTCCATTCAGAGACAGTTCATCCAGATTGATAATGCTACTGTCGGTATTGATCAGAGTGCTGTTAAAACGTAAGCTTCCTTTAGAAATACCGAGTGAACTGGTAAGTTTATTTACTTTAAATCCTGATGATTCATTAAAGCTGAGATTATGGATATTGAAAAATGTTGTATCATTTTCAATCTTAAGATGCTCAATCGTACCATTAATTGCATTTATATTGATGTTTTTAATGTTTATTTTGCTTTTTCCGGGGCTGCCTCTTCTGTCAATGAGTGCAAATCTTGCATCATGAAGATCAATCAGGTCGATTGAGATTCTGCCATTTTTCTTCTTCTGTGATTCAGGTGTGCTTCTCAGTTTCTCAAGATACCAGTTAAGGTTAAGCATGCCTGTTGTATCTGTTATCAGAGCGACAACAGGTTTGATAAGATAGATTTTACCGAATTTTAATGAATTATTATTCAGGTCATATTTTCGTATTCCGGCGATTGCTTTATCTGCATAAACGAGTGTATCATTATTCTGATCTTTAATAAGCAATTCATTAATTATGAGTCTGTTAAAGAATTTATATTCAATGCTGCCCACCTGTAACGTGGATTTAAATTCCCCGGAAACTCTCTGGGTGATCCTATGGATAATATAGGTCTGTACATCCGGTATTTGCAATACAAGAAAAAGTGATAGCAGGAGCAGGGCCAGGGCTCCTGATACAATAATAAAATATTTAAGTACTTTTTTTATACTTTTGGCCATGAAGGAACATTAAATATTCAGTTATCAAAATAACCTAAAATATACCGAATAACAAAGCACAGATGGCAGTTACAATACTAGCAATAGAATCTTCATGCGATGACACATCGGTTGCAGTTATCAGGGATGGATATGTTTTATCAAACCTGATTGCCAACCAGGAAATACACAAGTCTTATGGCGGAGTTGTTCCTGAACTCGCTTCAAGAGCTCATCAGGCCAATATAGTGCCTGTTACACAGCAGGCTATGTTAAGGGCGGGTATTTCAATCGGGGATGTTGACGCTGTGGCCTTTACACGCGGACCTGGTCTTCTTGGTTCACTGCTTGTAGGGACTTCCTTTGCCAAGGGTTTTGCAGTAACACGAAATATTCCTCTGATTGAGGTTAATCATCTGCAGGCACATGTTATGGTGCACTTCATATTGGAAAGGGAGAAAGAAAACAGGATCCCTTCTTTCCCTTTTCTATGTTTGCTTGTTTCCGGTGGCCATACCAGAATAATAATAATGAGGAATCATTATGATATGGAGATGATAGGTAATACAATTGATGATGCAGCAGGAGAGGCCTTTGATAAATGTGGAAAGGTAATGGGATTTCCATATCCGGCCGGACCTTTGATCGATAAACTCGCAAGGGAGGGTAACAGCAGGGCATATTCATTCGCAAAACCTGCTGTCAAAGGTCTGGATTTCAGCTTCAGCGGACTTAAAACAAGCTTTCTTTATTTTCTTCGTGACCGGTTAAAGGAGGATCCTGATTTTATTGAGAAGAATAAGGCTGATATATGTGCCTCGCTTCAAAGTACAATTATAAGCATACTCATAAGTAAAACTATCAAAGCATCTCATGAAACCGGTATTACAGAGATAGGCATAGCGGGAGGTGTATCTGCCAACTCCGGTTTAAGAACAGGAATGACCGAAGAAGCTCAAAAAAGAAAATGGAACCTGTTTATTCCTGAATTCAGATATACGACCGATAATGCTGCTATGATTGGAATTACCGGATATTACAAATACCTCCGGAAGGAATTCACAGGACATGAAGTTATACCGCTTGCAAGATATTGACAATACTATGCAATTTAGGCTTTTCAATGGCGATTTATATGCAGATATTATTATATTTATTATTATTTTCGTAGAAAAAGTTTTCCGATGCAGGAGCTGAAAATTTCACCTACAAAGAACACACCG
The DNA here is from genome assembly GCA_937864815.1 of uncultured Bacteroidota bacterium. Classification (GTDB taxonomy): domain Bacteria; phylum Bacteroidota; class Bacteroidia; order Bacteroidales; family VadinHA17; genus LD21. The sequence goes on along the minus strand of CALMJY010000238.1, from coordinate 11,805 downwards.
GAAATACTCCTGACTCCTGAAGGAGTTATCAGAGTACGGGGACGATCTATACATGAAAATGTAACTGAGTTCTTTGCACCTGTGGAGGACTGGATAACCCAGTATATTATCAATCCTGCAAATGTTACATGTGTTGATATGAATCTTGAATACTGTAACAGTTCAAGTGCCAAGGTTTTGATTCACATGTTGCAGAAAATAACCTATGTAACTCTGAAAAACAAGAAGTTCGTCTTTAACTGGTACTATGAGGAAGGTGATGACGATATACTGGAAAGAGGAGAGTACTTTGCCACCATTCTGGACGTACCATTTAATTTCATCAGGATAAACTGATCTTTCAGTAAGCCAGTATCTGGCTTTTTTCCCTACCTGAACCTGTAATCAGGATTTTATTTCTGTAAACATCAATCCTGGCGAAACTATTCTGGTCAGGGGTTTCCACCATCCCCTTGAATGTGACAAAATGAGTGGAATTTATTTTTCCGTAATTGCCGGCATGGTTATGTCCGTTAAACCAGGCAATAGTATTCTGGTACCTGCCAATAACCTTAAGTACATCTTTGTAGTTTAAGCAGATTATGAACATTATCCGGATATACCGGAAAATGGCATATTATGAAAACCTTTTCATTTTTAATGGATGCATCCTGCATCTGCTCATCAAGCCAGTCAAGTTGCAAGTTACTTATCCCACCGTTCCAGTCAATGGCATTCTGTCCTCCGTTTTTCTTAATAGTATCTATCAAAACCTCAGCATTTCTGATCGTTTTTCTGTTATTGGTGCTGTATTTACTTATTTCATTTCCGTTCAGGAATATAAACCTGAAACTACTCTCAGAAAATGAATAATACCCGGGCTTTTTGAAATATACCTCAGGTAGTCTGCGTTTATGCGCTTTGTCAACAGAATAATCATGATTTCCAGTGACATGATAGAACCTGAGTCCTGAAGATTTCATGATATCAAGCAGCGGATCGTATGATTTTATATCCCTGTCTATAAGGTCGCCAAGTGTGATGACGAAATCTACAGAATCCTTTGCCAGGGATGTCAGTGCTTCTCTCAGTTTTCTGACTGAAGACCTGTAATATCTTGTTCCTGCCGCTTCAGTATCAGCGTATTGTACGTCAGCAATAATCCCGATTGAAATAACGGGTTTCTGATCCTGACCAGAATCAGTCGGATTTTCTGAACCTTCACCTGTCGGAATGTTCATTAATGTAATTGACATAAGAATTAATCCTGCCAGAAGTTTCATAAATCAGGTTCATTTTAATACCAGATTACCTCTTTTTTCTTTTTTTAGATTCTGCTATATAATTACGCAGGTAAGCGATTGATACAAACAGGAAAACAGTTCCCAGGACCAGCAGCATAATAAATGCAAAGACTGATGGTTTTTCAAGCCCTGGAATAGGGTGCTTTAACCTGTAGAAAAATCCGATTATAGTATAAATTATTACCATTACGGCAATAATAAAACCATAGATAATAGTGGTGCCGTCAAAAATCCTGGTTGTTCTGTAATAATTACTGTTTTTAAATGTTGAATAAGGAGCTCGTGCATATGCATGAGCCCTTTTTCTTGACCGGTGCTGCCTGTACTTTCTCCAATCCTCCATTGCCTGATGGTAGGCATCTTCATGAGTCTTTATCTTTTCGTGATATGAAATAAGGAAATCATATGCTTCGGTAATTATGATAAATAAGTCTTTGGCATCCGGAGCATGATTAATATCCGGATGATACTGGCGTGCTTTGACCCTGTATGCTTTTTTTATATCTTCAACAGTAGAATCAGGTGTCAGTCCCAGAATCTTATAATAATCCGTTAATGTCATATTTTCCTCAAACAGGGAAACATAACACAATTAACGAATTATTTCCCATTTTAAAGTACTGATAAATAAATTATTTAAGACAGATCTGCCGTTTAAAGAGATTTAATAAAAGCAGCACTTTCCTTAAACGTATCTTCGCTCATTTCAACAAATATATTTTCGACGCCTCCTGTTTTAACAGAAGCAAAAAACTCTTTCCAGTCTACAATGCCCTGACCAAGCGGAACAGATTTTTTGGTTTTTTCTGACCAGTCGGCAAGATGTGCTGAAATAAACCTTCCCGGATGTATTTTAAAGTAATCAGAAGCTTTGTATCCGATATTGATTACAGCAACCTGAAACTGCAGCTTAACATATTCAGGATCAAATATCCTCAATAGCTCATCGTAAATAAGTGTATCTCCAATCTTTTCAAATTCCATATGATGGTTATGAAATCCCATTGGGATACCGGCTTTTTTCGATTTTTCACCTATTTGATTTAATTCATCAGCAGACTTCTTCCAGTCATCGAGAGTTGCTTCTTTGGGAAGCCAGAAACTTGACAGTATCATCTGTTTCTGACCAGACTCAAGTGCAAAATCGATGCGTTCCTGAAGACTTGTCCTGAGCTCACCCATTGAATAGTGAGAACTCTCACAGATAAGTCCGGCATCACTAACGATTTTTTTCATTTCACCGGCTTTCATTTTCATGAGTGGCCCAAATCCTGATGATTCATACCCGGGAGGAGAACACATTTCCATGTTCCTGTATCCCAGATCATACATCATTTTAAGCGTTCCGGGGAAATCTGCTATAAGCTTATCCTTAATTGTCCATACCTGGAAACCTAGAGGCATCTTAACGGTTTTGGCAAATGGTTCTGTTTCGGCATTGAAAGGCATACGGGAAGTAATAAGTGCAGCACCAAAGCCAGCTGTTGTTTTGCTTAAAAACTCTCTCCTGTTTAAGTTTTTCATTTTTAAAATGATCTTACGGGTTTAATAATTATGAATGTATCAGGCTATTTGTATGAATTGCATGTCCCGTTGGAAAACGAATTTACGCCATTATCCGTACCGATCCAGACTACGCCTTTGCTGTCGGTAGCCAGGCATAATATGTTATTGCTGTTAAGTCCGTTTTCAGTTGTGTAATTGGTGAATGTTTTGCCGTCAAACACAGAAATTCCACCCTGTGTTCCAAACCAGAGGTTTCCTTTCTGGTCTGCCCCGATTGCCTGTACAAAGTCATTAACAAGCCCCTCTTCTTTTGTATAAACAACCCAGTTTTCAAGTGTATTGTTACCGTAATGACTTGCAGCTCCCATGTCGGTTCCAAACCACTTCGTGCCATTTTTTTCTATATAGACGCTGTACACATTGTCAGAAGGTATAATTATTGGACCCCATTGTGCATAAACTGAAGCTCCTGAAATACCATCTACATCATTTTTAAATACCCTGGCAATACCTGCACCTTTGGTTCCCACATAAAGTGAATCACCTGTGAGGTTAGTTGCCATAGATGTTATCGGATATTCTTCAAAAATGACTGAAGGGTAAAGGTCATCATAGGAAATATCAAGCCATTTTGTTCCCGAATAAGCTGCGATACCTTTGGCAGATCCAATCCATTTCAGATTATTTTTCCCGACAACAATTTTCAACACGGAGTTGCTGAGTATCGCTGCATTGTCAGTTGTATAAGATGAAGATCCGGATCCTTCAGTAACAGGGGATTTAAGAGATGTTACACCACTGCCTGTTGCGATCCAGAATCCTGTTCCTTCCAGGCTTGCATCAAAGGCTATGTCTTTCAGATCTTTACCCTGCGAAATGTTGTTATGCAAGGTCCACTTCTGGCCATTGAAGCTTACAATCCCAAGTTCAGTCAGGAACCAAATACAATTATTATTGTCCACAGTGACAGAATAATACTTCTTTGCAGGAATACCTGTATCATTAGCATTTCCACTTAAAACAAGCAGGGAAAAGTAAAGGCAGGTTATCAGAGATTTTTTTATAAACATCATATTTTCCATTTTGACAGATAAAATTTATTAGTAAACATATAAAAAGAAAACCAATACAATTTGTTCAAAGTCTCAAATTATGTTATCCTATCAAAGATTGTGCAATATTTAACAAATATTATGATATGAAGGTTGTCAAAATTCTTAAATTTACCATCATATGCCCTATTGCCGGCTTCAGATTGAAACTTAATAAATACTTAAATCAAACCTGTTATGGTAAAAAACAGATTCAAAAACATTAGGATACTATTGATCATCATTTCTCTTCCAGGGCTGTTATTTATGCAAGGATCATTAATTGTTGCTGATGCTCAAACAATTGATATTCTTATAAAAGGTGGTCATGTTATCGATCCGAAGAATAATATCGATGAACAGATGGATATTGCAATAACAGATGGGAAAATATCCCAGGTTGCAAAAGATATCGCTGTAAAAAATGCAAAGAGGGTTGCTGACGTAAGCGGAATGTTTGTTACACCTGGGCTAATTGACATGCATGTTCATGCATTTCACGGGACCAATCCTGATTCGTACATTGCTGACGGATGGGATGCTTTGCCTCCCGATGGATTCACTTTCAGGGCAGGTGTAACAACTGTGGTTGATGCTGGCTCAGCAGGATGGCGTAATTTCAGGGCATTTAAGAAGCAGACAATTGACAGGTCACAGACAAGGATACTTGCATTTCTGAATATTGTGGGAGTCGGTATGCTTGGAAGATTTGAGGAACAGAATGTCAATGACATGAATCCGGAGCAGGCTGCCTATATGGTAACACGATTATTCCCTGATATACTGGTTGGCATTAAATCTGCACATTACTGGGGAGCTGATTTTACACAGGTTGATCAGGCAGTCAGGGCAGGGACAATTGCAAAAGTGCCCGTTATGGTTGATCTTGGCGAACATCATCCTCCTCTTTCAATAGAAGAATTGTTCATGAAGCATTTGCGTCCGGGAGATATCTGGACACATACTTATGCAAATGCACCAAAAGACAGGGAAGTTCCTGTTGATGAAAACGGGAAGGTTAAACCATTCATTTTTGATGCTCAGAAGAGAGGGATTATTTTCGATGTAGGTCATGGTGGTGGTGCTTTTCATTTTGCACAGGCAGTTCCTTCCATAAAGCAGGGATTTGTAGCTGATGTAATAAGTTCGGATCTGCATATCGGCAGTATGAATGGAGGTATGAAGGATATGACCAATCTGCTTTCAAAGTTCATGGCTATGGGATTGACTATTCAGGATGTCATACTCCGTTCGACATGGAATCCGGCAAAGGTTATTAACAGACCTGAACTGGGTAATCTCAGTGTGGGTACAGTAGCTGATGTTGCTGTTTTCAGTCTCAGGAAGGGTGATTTTGGATTTACCGATGTAAGGGCAAAAAAGCTTAAAGGCACTCAAAAGCTTGAAGCTGAACTGACTTTGAGGGCCGGGCGAGTTGTATGGGACCTTAATGGTGTGGCTTCCCAGAATTGGGATGCGAAGCCATGATCTGTTACTTTGATTTAATCATTTCAACAAAATATTATGTTTCCAACTTCATTTACAGGCAGGTGTGTTAAGATATTATTGATCATCCTGATGCTGGTTATTGTTAATGCAGCAGCTGCCCAGGAGATCGACATTCTTATTAAGAATGGTCATGTGATTGACCCAGGTAACAGTATCGATGAGCCAATGGATGTTGCAATAACAGGAGGCAAAATTCTGAAGGTCGCAAAAGGAATCCCTGCTTCAGGTGCCAGGCAGGTGATAGATGCAACAGGAATGTTTGTTACTCCGGGATTTATAGATCCTCATACTCATGTTTTTGTTGGCAGCAATCAGGGTTTTGCCGACGGGTTTTCGTGTGTATCTCCCGATGATATTACCTTAAAAGCAGGTATTACCACAGTAGTGGATGCGGGTACCTCAGGATGGAGGAATTTTCCTCTGTTCAAGAAAAATATTATTGACAGGTCGACAACCAGGGTTCTTGCTTTTCTGAACATAGCAGGCGATGGTATGACCGGCTTTCCTTCGGAGGAGGATATGAATGATATGGATGCCCGTATGACTTCACTGGTTATTAAGCAATATCCGGAAATTATAGTAGGAGTGAAGCTGGGTCACTTCAGGGGAAAGGAATGGACTCCCTTTGAGAGTGCAATGGAAGCCTGTGAAATTGCGAATGTGCTATTTTTTCTGGAGTGTCATCTGCCGGAGTATCCTCTTGATGAGCTTCTTAAGCGCATGAGGCCGGGTGATATATTCTCACATACCTATTGTACTGCATCGGACAGGGAATGTATTCTTGATGAAGCAGGAAGACTTAAAAATTCGGTTATTGAGGCAAAGAAAAAGGGTATTTTATTTGATGTTGGCCACGGAGGAGCAATGTTCCATTTCGATATTGCTGTTCCTGCCCTGAAACAGGGGCTCGTTCCTAACTCATTCGGGTCAGATCTTCATCGCTCCAGCATGAATTCAGGCATGAAGAATATGCTGGAAACTATGTCAAAGTTTCTTAACATGGGGATGAGTCTGAAGGATGTAATAAACTCTGCTACATGGAGTACTGCGAATGAGATTAAGAGAACAGATCTTGGAAACCTTAAAGCCGGAGCAGAAGCTGATGTTGCAATTATCAGCGTGCGAAAAGGAAACTTCGGATTCATTGATACAAAAAACAATAAATTGCAGGGAGATCGCAGGCTTGAGGCTGAAATGACAATAAAAGGCGGAAAGGTGGTCTGGGATCTGAATGGACTGGGGGCAAAAAACCTTTCAATGAAATAATCTTATATCAACTGCTGGCACACAGGATACAATTCTGAATATTACATAACATAAATTAATTTAACATGGAACGAAGAGATATTATTAAGAGCTTGTCGGTTTTACCATTCGCAGGCAGCTTTCTCCCGATGGATTCATTATTGTCTCCGGCCAGCGGACCACTTGCTCCCGGACAGAACATCTATCAGTCAATTGGTGTTGAACCGGTAATAAACTGTGTAGGAACATATACAATAATAGGTGGTTCGATTGAAAGGCCGGAAGTAGTTTCTGCAATGCACGATGCTTCGGGATTTTTCATACAGTATGATGAACTGGCCTTTGGAATAGGCAGACGACTAGCCGAAATTACGGGAGCAGAGTGGGGGATGGTTTCTGCAGGTTGTGCCGCCGGAATGAAACATGTTACTGCTGCATGTGTCACAGGTGGTAATCCTGAAAAGTTGATCAGAATCCCTGATCTGACAGGTTTTGATAAAACTGAGGTAGTTATACCAAGAAGATCAAGGAACTCCTATGATCATGCAATTAGAAATATTGGTGTGAAAATAATAACAGTGGAAACCCCTGAAGAGCTTGAGAAATCTCTGAATGGCAGAACCGCTATGATATACCTGATGGCTAACAACGAAGTACCTGCCGACCAACCATGGTCGCTTGAATCAATTGCCAAAATGGCCAATCCTTTGAATATTCCCATACTTGTTGACGCTGCTGCAGAGGATCTCACATTTCCGAATGTTCATCTCCAGAGAGGTGCAACAGTTGTAGCCTATAGTGGTGGGAAAGCTATCTGCGGACCACAGTGCGCAGGACTACTTCTTGGTAAAAAAGATATCCTGATGTCTGCATGGCAGGCTAGTTCTCCGCATCACGGGCCCGGACGCGATAACAAGGTAGGTAAGGAAGAGATGATGGGCATGCTGGCAGCAGTCGAAGCCTGGGTAAAAAGAGATCATGTTGAAAAGATGAAAACATGGCGAACATATCTTGAGAATATTTCCAAACGATTATCATCTGTAAAAGGAGTAACCTGCACAATCAGGGAGCCCAGGGGGCTCTCAAATCATAGCCCTTCATTGATTATTTCATGGGATCCTGATGAACTTAATACCAATGGTATGGATGTGGCAGAAGAACTGGCAACAAAGCAGCCAAGAATTGCTGTACATAACACTTATCTTGACGATACAGGTAAAACATCGATAAACCTCTCTTCAGGACAGATGCAGCCTGGAAACGACAAAATCGTCGGAGACAGGATTTATGAGATCCTTTCAAGGAAAAATCCGAAGCCGAAACAGATGTCGGCACCTGTTGCAAGTCTTGATGGAAGATGGGATGTGGAAATAGAATTCTACAGCAGCAAAAGCCAGCATACATTCTTCATTGAACAGGATGGAAACTGGATAAAAGGATCACATAAAGGTGAATTCTCATTGCGCGATATGTACGGTATCATAGATGGTGACCAGATAAAACTCAGCAGCAGTGACAGACTTGTAGCTGATCATGTCCCGTTTGTATTTTATGGAACAGCAATGGTTGACAAGATGGAAGGTAAGATCTATATGGGAGAATATATAGCTGCCAGGTTTACCGCCAAACGGCATGACCAGAGACAGAACAACAGACCAATCAGGGTGCCAAATGGCCAACCTCTTGCAACCTGATATTCAGAATTAGATTTTTGAATAAGAGTAAATTGATTTTACAGCACCTGTGCTAAATCCGCAGGTGCTGTTTTATTTGTTAATCGAAATTAATTATTTCAATGATCTCATTTAACATTATTTAATGCTTTGGGAAACTTTTTGAACTCTTATTTGTTTAATTTTATATCCCAAAGAAAATCCTGGATTTGTAATGAAAAGACGTGATTTTATCAAGGTCTCCTCTGCAGCAGGAATTGCTGGTCTGGTTGGAAGAAGTTATGATTCATTCTCTTCTCCGTTTGATGCAAAAACTGAAGGTTTTGACCTTCACCCGTTTATAAAGGAGCATCCTGAAGCTGTCTTTATCAACCTTACTTCGGTAAAGGAAAAGACTGACGCTAAAGCAATTTATGATGCCGCTTTCAAGCTTTCATCAGAGATGTTTGTAAAAACCGCCAGAGGTAAGGGTTATCCAAACTCCACCAAAATTACCTGCAAGCCAAACTGGACAAGCAGCAGGATTGATAAAAATGATCCCACAGCCAATATGGGTATTACAACCGACAATAATTACATTGAAGGTTTTCTCAATGGTGTTAAGACTAAAGGACCACAGGAATTTTATCTGAGGGAATGTGCTTCACCTAATTCATGGCAGGCAAATGGTTATATAGCAATGTGTGAAAGAAATAATTTCAACCTGAAAAATCTTTCAACAACAGATTTCTGGGATTTGGGAAATGAGATTATTTTCAAGGAGATAAATGGAGTGGTATTTAAGAAAGCTGGCTACATGGCTCCAATGAATGCCCCTGATACTTTCCTTATAAATATTGCCAAGTTCAAGTCGCATCAGATGGGTATCACCGCTTCAATCAAAAACCTGCAGGGTATTACGGGAAGAAAATTCCATCAGTTCTGCGGTGGTCATTTTGACATCTTCAAATCGTACGACAAGCGTTACCATGAATTCTTCCAGCCCGATTATATGGCAAGGGTAGCAGAATTGCACAAGAAGCATGTTGCAGCCGGTATTCCGCGCTGGGAAACAGTAATGGACAGACCTCCTTACGGTGGTGGCCTTTTTATGGAGCAGTGGGTAAACAGAATGCTCGATTCATACAGTGTTACTCCTACAGGAATCAATATTGTAGAAGGTGTTTACGGCCGTGATGGCGATGGTTTCGCCGGTGGTCCACACAATGGAAGAGCACAGGACTTCATGAGCAATAATATTATTTTCGGAAAAGATCCTTTCCGGGTTGATATTATTACTCACTGGCTTGCAGGACATGAACCCGGAAATTTTGGACTGTTTCATGTTGGGATCGAAAGAGGATATTCAAATGTCCTTGATCCTAATGATATACCGATTTATCTGTGGGAAGACGGTAAAGCAAAGAAGGTGAAGCTAGATTCTTTAAAAAGAACACCTCTGGTGACATATTACCTCAGAAGGAATACTAATGGTCAGAATGAAGATAAATTCCATTTGTGTGATGAACCATTTGATTACAAAGCATGGAAGAATGGAACTTTATCAAGGGTTGAAACTCCTGCAATAAGGGCCCTTGGAACTGATGCCAGCGAAAAAGTTGTTATGGAGGTATCAGTCCCGGAAAAAGGAGATGTTTATGTTGATATTCTCAATCGTAACGGAGAGCTGGTCTGGCGAATGCATGCTGACGATCTTGAACCAGGAACCCATCAGGTAGTGTGGGACGGATTTTCTTCTCCCGGCATTTACAATACCTATGTAAAGGGAATGGGATGGGATGCGGAGAGTGAGATGGTAATCTATACTTAATAATGAAACGACGCGATTTCATTAAGGTATCTTCGGCAGCAAGTGTCCTTGGACTTGTTGGATCGCGGCTGAATTCTTCGGCCAGTTCACCTGATAATTCACCAGATGGATTTGATCTTCATCCCTTTATAAAGGAACACCCCGAAGCAGTTTTTATCAATCTGACTTCTGTTAATGAAAAGACAGACAAAGCTGCAATATATGATGCAGCCTATAAGCTTGCGGGTGAGATGTTTGTAAAGACATCGGGGGGAAAAGGATACTCAAACAAAACAAAGATTACATGCAAGCCCAACTGGACATGCAGTATTGGAAGTAAGAAGGACCCGACAGGTAACCTGGGTATAACAACTGACCTGAACTATATTGAAGGTTACCTGAATGCAGTTAAGGAAAAGGGTCCTGAGGAATTCTATCTTCGTGAATGCGCCTGTGCATTCATGTGGAAGACTAACGGATATCAGGAAATGGCTGACAGGAACAATTTCAATCTGAAGGACCTGACATCAAAGAATTACTGGGAACTTGGAGATGAGATAATATTTAAAAAGGTTGACGGGGTTGTGTTTAAGGAGGTTGGATTTATGGCTCCGATGACAGCTTCAGATACATTCCTTATAAATATTGCCAAATTCAAGGCCCACCAGATGGGTATCACAGGATCAATCAAAAACCTACAGGGTATAACCGGGAAAACATTCCATTCATATTGTGGAGGAAGTGTTGATATTTTTAAAACTTATGATAAACGGTATCATCAGTTCTTCCAGCCCGATTACCTGCAGAGGATTACAGAACTGCATAAGAAGCATTCAGAAGCAGGTTACCCGAGATGGAATGAAAAGATGGACAGACCTCCGTTTAATGGTGGTTTCTGGATGGAACAGTGGGCACAGAGGATGTGCGATTCATTCAGTGTAACCCCTACAGGTATAAACATCGTTGAAGGAATCTATGGCCGTGACGGTGATGGCTTTCAGGGTGGTCCGCACGATGGTAAGGCCATGGATTTCATGAGTAATAATGTAATATTCGGGAAAGATGCTTTCAGGGTTGATATTATTGCCCACTGGCTGGCAGGTCATGAACCCGGTAATTTCGGATTATTTCATATCGGAATTGAGCGTGGTCTTTCTGATGTTCTTAATCCGTTTGATATACCTGTATATTTATGGAAAGACGGTAAAGCAAAAAAGGTAAAGCTCGATACTTTGAAAAGAACGCCTCTGCTTACATATTATCTTCAGCGTAATACAAACGGCATTAATGAAGATAAGTATCACATGGTTGATGAACCATTTGATTACAGCTCATGGAAATCCGGTAAGATTACCAGGATAAATGACCCTTCCATAAGGGCCCTGGGAACTGATTCCAATGAAAAGATTGTCATGGAAGTTAGTATACCCGAGAAAGGGGATGTTTATGTTGATATACTCAATCGTCACGGCGAACTGGTATGGAGAATGCATTCAGATGATCTTGAACCCGGAATTCACCAGGTTGTCTGGGATGGATTTTCTCAGCCGGGGATGTACAATATGTACGTTAAAGGAATGGGTTGGGATGCTGAACGGGAAATGGTAATTTATACCTGATATGTAAAGAAGGGGCTGTCTCGTAAGTCCGATTGTACCCCCAAACCCCCCAAGGGGGGCTTTCAAATCAACTGATTTTCAATAAGTCCC
>CALMJY010000237.1 GCA_937864815.1 uncultured Bacteroidota bacterium | reverse complement strand
CATGTTAAAGAACTTAAGTTAAATTCTTATCTTCACGGCACAAACAGAGATCACAGAGATTAACACAAAGAGCACAGAGAAATTTTCTTCCATTCTTCTTTGTGTCCTCTGTTTAATTCTTTGTGAGCTCTGTGGTTTATGTTTTTGTTTTCTAATCCTTCAAATTTGTATCTACCATCATTTTGCTCTCTCGAAGGAACATAACCCCTGCAAATGAAAACAGCGTCAGAATTGAAAAAACGGCTAGCACCGACCCGAGATATTTATTGCTTCCTGCGCTCATAATTGCTACGAAGATCATTCCCGATAGCTGCCCTATCCACAGAAGCATGCCTTGCGATGCCGATTCAGGTGCAGGATAGCTTACCTCTGCCGCGTACTGGAAACCCACCGGACCGGCACTCATCACAAAAAAGCCCAGGATAAACGATGATAGCAGCAGAAGAGAATATGTTGAAGAGGTATCAAGTCCAAGTTTACCTGCAAAAGAGAGTCCCATCACACCCGGTACCATTCCTGCAATGCATATAAGCAGAAAGAGTTTCCTCTTCCTGAACTTATCAGACAGTACCGGTATAACTACAGCCCCGATGATCCCTCCTATAAGCATAATCCCTCCTATCAAACCGTCTGAATCGGTTACTCCTGCATATTCCGAGATACTATCTGTCATTGAACTTATAGCATTAAATATTCCGAGACCGATTAGAAAGAGCAGAAGGGTAATTTGCATATCCCTGTTTTTCAATATCTTAAATACACCACCACTGAAATCATTATGTATTTCCGCATCGCGGAAAGCAAAACCTTCAGGCATTTCCTTTATGAAGATGAAAACAGCAACTGCCGATAACAGTGTCAGAATGCCATAGATAATGAGCATTTTTTCAAAGCCTGATCCATAACCTGTCAATGCAGGATCTGAACCTACCAGAAGAGGTGTAATCAGCATAGCTATTATGATTCCTATATATTGTGCAAGAGCAGAAAAACCTGCAGCCATTCCTCTCTCATCAAGAGGAAACCATCTTACTGTTACGGCAGTAACAGCATTCAGAATGAATGGCTGTGCAACAGAAAGTCCTGTCTGGGAAACAACAACTCCGGTAAAGCTTCCTGCAAAAATGGCTTTGCCAAGTGCTGATATTCCTGCAATGGCAGCACCAAGCCTGAGCGCCGTTTTAATACCGTACTTGTCAATAATGTATGAAGCGGGAAAACTCATTATAAGGAACATCAACATGTATGACATGGCCAGAAAATCGATGTTAAAGAATGAATCTGAATTAAACTGGCCATTATAAAACACTTCAGCCGGACGGGCTACGGCTGCATGTGTCAGCCATTGGATCTC
>CALMJY010000236.1 GCA_937864815.1 uncultured Bacteroidota bacterium | reverse complement strand
ATATTTTATTGATGATTAACCTATAAATCCTTTAAATCATGAACCGCAGAAAATTTCTCGAAACATCCGGAGCTGTTGCAGGAGGCGCAATGCTTGGGAGTGTTACTAATTCAGTTAAAACTGAAAAGGGTCCAGGTTCTGCTTCTATTCAGAAACCATCCAGGATAAAAATAGGCCTTTATTCGATAACATATGGAGGTATCTGGTACAAAGGTGATGCTTTAACTTTTGACGAAATGTGCCGGCGTGCCAAAGAATTCGGATTTGAAGGGGTTGAGCTGGATAATAAACGTCCGATGGGTAACCCGTTAGACCTGAATCAGAAGAAACGGGAAGAGATGAAAAATTCTCTTGCGAAATATGGACTGGAGATTCCCTGTGTTGCCGCAAATAATGATTTTTCAAGTCCGATACCGGAACACAGGGAGTGTCAGCTTCTCATGGTTCGTGAAACAGCCAGACTGGCAAAGGATCTGGGTGCTAAATTTGTAAGGTTATTCGCAGCATGGCCCGGAGTCCCGATTCATGATGGAGTTGGTACTTATGAATTTGTGCGCGATCGGGATGGCTATTACTCTTTTATGAGGCAATATCCTTATGTTACCATGGTTGAGAGATGGAACTTTGTTAAAGATTGTCTGAAAGAGGCAGCTAAATTCGGAGAGGAAAACGGGATCGTTATGGTTTTACAAAATCATGCACCTCTTATTAAAAGCTGGAAAGATGTACTTACTCTGGTAAACCTGGTAAACTCTCCCTGGCTAAAGGTTTGCCTCGACCTTCCAATATTTGAAAAACAGGATAAGGATTACATAGCCAATGCTGTAAGGACCATCGGGAGTCTGCAGGTTCATTCTCATTACGGAGGGGAATATTACCGCGATGAAAAGGGAGTTGTCCAGCCTATACTGCTTAATTATTATGCAAATGGTATAATGCCCGATTACAACCACTACATCCAGTTAATGAAGGAGATTGGTTATAATGGCTATTTTACATTTGAACTTTGCCATACTTTATTAAAAAAGGATCATTCGTTTGAAGAGATTGACTTTGTCCATGAGCAGGTACAGCTTGCACGTGAATTTATGTCAAATATCCTGAATAAATAATAGAAGCAGGATTAAAATTTGCCTGAAGAGGTATGAATATTATGGAGAAAATTGCTGTCAGCAGAGGTTTTGCAAGTGACAATAATGCAGGTGTCCTTCCTGAGATTTTAAAAGAATTGCAGCTTGTTAATCAGGGACATACACTGGGATATGGCAATGATATCTATACAGAGGAGGCCTGTCGTTTGTTCAGGTCTCATTTTGGAGAAGATACAGAAACTTTTTTTGTTTTTACAGGCACAGCAGCTAATGTTCTGGGTATTTCAGGTGTTACAAAATCATGGAATTCAATAATTACCTCATCAACTGCACATCTGGAATCGGATGAATGTGGTGCTCCTGAAAAATTTACAGGATGTAAGGTTCTGACGGTGGATACACCAGATGGAAAAATTAACTGTGAACTGATTGAACGTCACGTACATGGATTCGGATTTGAACATCATGCACAACCTAAAGTGATTTCAGTTACACAGTCCACAGAGATGGGGACTTTATATACCGCGGATGAAATAAGAAAGCTTGCAGATTTTGCCCACATTAGAGGAATGTTACTTCATATGGACGGAGCACGTATAGCTAATGCAGCTGTTGCTCTGGATCTTCAATTCAGAGAATTCACAACTGATGCCGGATTAGATATTCTTTCATTTGGAGGGACAAAGAATGGTATGATGTTCGGTGAAGCAATCTGTTTTCTAAGGCCTGGTCTGGCTGATAATTTTAAATATGTCCGCAAGCAGGGTATGCAGCTTGCATCAAAGATGAGATTCATCTCTGCTCAGTTTATTGCCTATTTCAGGGATGATCTCTGGAAACATTCTGCCCTGCACGCCAATAAAATGGCCAAAGTACTTTCAGAGCAATTGACCGGGATACAGGGCACAAGGATCACACAAAGAGTCCAGGCCAACGGTGTTTTTGTAATTATGCCACCAGCAGTTGCTGAAAGACTTAAAGAGAAATACTTCTTTTATACATGGAATGAGCTTACTTCAGAATACCGGCTGATGACCAGCTGGGATACTGAAGAGAAAGACATAAATGATTTTATCAGACTTCTTAAGGAAGCGCTGCATCGGTAGAAATATCAGTGCAAATCTGCGACATCTGCGGGAAATTAAGGCTTGTTCTTTTTCTCCCGCTGATTTCGCGGATATGAAAACAATAAGGCCGGATCTTTCGAACCGGCCTTTTTATAAAATTCCAGAATATTACTTAAGTGTGAAAGTAATTGGTACCATGTACCAAACAGGAACTGGTTTTCCTCCCTGTTTTCCGGGTTTAAATGCCGGAAGTGTGTTTACAACTCTGATAGCTTCTGCATCAAGCTCAGGGTCAACACCTTTAAGGATGCTTACCTGACTGACACCTCCTTTTGAAGTAACACAGAATCTCACGATTACCCTGCCCTGGATGTTGTTTTCCTTAGCAATTTCCGGGTACTGTGTATGTTCTGCAATATACTTGAGAAGTTCTGCATCACCGCCAGGGTACATAGGCATTTCCTCAACTACCACAAATGGTGTAGCTTCCGGATCTTCTTCCTGAACTTCTTCCTTTACTTCCTCAACTATTTCAACTACCTCTTCATCTTTAACCTCGATCTGAGCTTCATCAGCTGTCATAAGCTGAACATTTTCCTCAGGTTTAACTGAGTCAACTACAACAGGCGGAACATATTTGGCCTGCTGTACAACATCAGCAGGAGGAGGTGGTGGAGGAGGAGGCGGAGCAACCGTTTCATTTGGCTGGTCCAGATTCTCCATCTTGAGTTCAACCTGTCTTTCTGCACGCTTAGCTCTGTTTTCAGCAGCTTTTGCATTCAGGTAAGGTGTGATAATAGCAGTCGCAATAATTATTGTCCCAATCATCAATGCTATTATTACATTGCGATTGTATTTTTTACGCAGGCTGTAAGCTCCGTATTCCTTATTCCTTGCTTCAAAGACTATGTCATCGAAGGCAGGTGCTATAATTTTTTCTTTTGCCATTTTCTGAAGGTTTACGGTTTAGTTCGTTGCAGGTTTTGCAGTTCCAGACTGGATACCGGCAGCGGTTTCCACCATCTTTACTTCATACCATGCAATCTTCATAAATGTGTAACGTGCTATTCCACAGATATTCATTTCATCCAGAATATCTACGAAGTTGCCATAATTTGCATCTTTATAAGCTTTTACCAGAACGATAGGTCCAGTATCATCAATTTTTTTAAGCTGACTGATAGCACCACGTACTGAGTCCTGTGAAATCTGGATCTTACCTGAAATAACATCTTTATTGAATTCATCAATTTTTTTAGCAAGTGTTCTGTTTCTTTCAAGAAGGAGCTTCCGTATTCCCTCAGCACTGTAATCGGTCTCCATTAAAGGAGGAAGATTATTGAAATCTTCAGGTTTTACAGCACCAGGGTACCAGTAAAGCTTATTATTGGGCCCAAGAATAATGTTCAGCGTACGGCTGGCAGAAATCCTGGGTGCTTCCTGTGGTTTGTCATCCTTCAGTTTTTCAGGTAGAATGATCTCCATTACCTTCGATTTGCTGAAGGCTGTGGTAAGCATAAAGAAAGTTATCAGCAGACACATGAGGTCCACCATAGGAGTCATATCCAGATGTGGTGGATGCTTCTTCGCTTTCTTCTTTCCACCTTTTCCTTTTTCCTCAACTATAATTTCTGCCATACTACTGCTGTATTTCTTCTAAGTTAATTTTAGCTGCTTCGAGACTGGTGATCAGGTTGAATCTGTTTACATTCTTATCCTGAAGTATATCAAGTAATTTTTCTACAGTTTCGAAGTGAGCTTCAGAGTCACCCTTGATACATGCCTGAACATTCGGATTTACCTGACGTGCATATAGAACCCATATAGCAAGCTGGTTATCAGCCGAATCCATAGGGATACCTGTCTGCAGTTTATTTCTTTCAGCCATATTTTTATTATCAAGGAATTCTTTCATCTTTTCAATTGGGACACCGATAGAGGAGGGATATTTTTCAAATTCTCTCTGCTGAATATCCGTAAATTCAATACCATAACGTTTCCCTACTTCAACAAGAATCTTTGGTCTGAACTTTGTTAAAGTGTCTCCTCCGTTATCGAAATTCATGAAAATTTTTCCATCATTTGATAGAAGGAATGTCATCATGTTGAAATCAGGTGTTGGTTTCTCCGAAATTGAAAATGGTGTATCAACATTGGCCGGTTCGGTCTGTCTCATCTGTGCGGTCAACAAAAGAAATGTCAGGATCACAGCAAATGTATCAACCATCGGCGTCATGTCGATATGGGGCGATTTTGTTGGTAATTTAATCTTTGGCATTACAGTTTTCCGTTATATAGTTTAATCCAAAAGATAAATTCATACTTATACATTCTTCAGAGATGCAGCAAAATTCTGGGTAAGGCTGAATCCTGACTCGTCAATTTTAAATGTGTAATCGTCGATTGTTGTTGTGAAATAGTTGAATGCAAGTATGGAAAGTGTTGAACCTGTAATACCGAATGCTGTATTAACAAGCGCTTCAGAAATACCCTGTGACAGAGCAAGAGCGTCAGGTGCACCTGACTGTGCAAGAGCGGCAAATGCGCGGATCATACCAAGCACTGTTCCGATAAGACCGATCAACACTGATACTGATGCGAGGGTTGAGAAAATTACCATGTTTTTTGAAAGCATTGGTAACTCGAGAGCAGTAGCTTCTTCGAATGATTTCTGAATCGAAATTATCTTCTGGTCTTTTTCAAGTTCTTTATCTTTCTGAAGGTCACGGTAACGTGCAAGACCAGCTTTCATTACGTTTGCAAGTGATCCTCTCTGCTTGTCACATGCGGCAAGAGCCTCCTCAATTTTGTCTTCAGCAAGAAGAGTCTGGAGCTGACGGACAAAAGAGTTTAATCTGCCTTTACCTTTTGCTCTTGAAAGAGTGATTGTCCTTTCAAAAACGAAGATGATCAGCGTAAGAACACAAGTCATAAGAATCGGAACTATAAATCCTCCTTTGTAAATAATTCCCAGGTAGTTACCCTCAAGAGCATGTCCTTTGGGATTTCCACCTTCGAAATTAACCGGAGCTCCCATTACATTGACAAACAATAAATAGGATACCACAAAAGCTATTAAAATAGCACTAGCTGCAAAAACATTCTGCAACGCATCTTTGAACGCACTTCCTTGTTTACTCATTTTTATCTATTTGTTTAGGTTTAAGATTTAACAATTTTGCAAATATACATTTTCGTATTTCTTATTTACAAGAAAAAGAGTGATTATTTTGATAAAGAAACATTGTAAACTCTTGATTTTGTAACTGGTATTTCCTGGGTCACATAACCTTTAGCGCTGATAATGAGCACTTCAGAACCAGCCGGAATTTCAAATTTATATTCACCTTTCTGGTTTGTCATGTTCTCGGCAGCAGTGTCTTTAACCCTGATAGATGCATATGCAATTGGTGCACCTGATGCGGCATCCTTAATAATACCTTTTATCTCATTCGGATTTATACCTTTTTTAACCGATGCTTCGAATTCCTTAAGATATGCTATTTGAGATTTGGCTGAGGTGTTATTAGGATCAAGTGCAAGAATCTTGTTATAAGCTTCAGATGATTTAGCGATATACGGTAATCTGCCTTCATTGGTTTTTTCCGCACCTGCAAGCCTTAGTTCAACAAGTCCTAAACCATTATAACCTCTTATCTGATATTCTTTGTTATTTGGTGCACAATCAACCAGTCTTGTATAATATGCTTTTGAAAGAGTATAATTTTCCTTTGTCATATTAAAATATCCAAGGAATCCAAGAGCCTCTGCCAGTTCAGAAGCATATTTAACCGAATCCTTCTGTGCAACCTCTACCACTTTTTCGAATTTTGGCTGGGCCAGTCCGAGTTTGGTATCAGGATCCATTTTAGAATATGTCCTGGCCATATATAAATATGCCGGAACATAGTCAGGAACTGCCTTTGCAACTATTGAAAAAATTGAATCTGCACCCTGGTATCTTTCTCCATTATAATATGCTCTTCCAACCTGCATATACTCCTCTTTTGAATCAGGGAGAGGACCGAGCATTTTTGAAAGAGTTTTTGCAACTCCGTAATAATCCTTGAATGAATTATAGGCTGCAGCTATTTCACCGAGCAGTGCTCTGTCATTTGGTCTTAATTCGAGTAGCTTACCATAGTTTACATAAGCCCTGTCAACCTCAGCTGCCATTTTTCTGGCAACCTTTTCAAGACTGTCTGCTTTGGCTGTATTCTTTGCTATACTGGCATTTAATCTGGCTTTATCCGCAGCTACCTTTGTTGCAGCAGCTTTTGCTTTGTCTTTTTCAACCTGATCTTTTAGGGCAATGGCCTCGTCGGCAATTTTAGGTGCATTAAGGTTCTTCTTGACAAGTATTCTGGCCATGTAATGATAGTCTTTTGCAATAATCCTTTCAGGAGAAACTGTTGCAAAAAGTGTTTCCATATATGCAAGGGCCTTATCATAATCAGGCGGAGTCTTTTCATAGCATGAATAACCTGCAATACGGTTCATGTATGTCCTTGATTTATCAACTTTGAATATATCTTCAACATTTGTTATTACACCTTCATAATCCTTGGCATAGAAAAGAGCGTTGACATACCTGACCTTAGCCGGAATATTTCCTGCAGTAAGGGAGAGGTATTTTTCAAAGTTTTCCTTTGCCTGGGCAAACCTTTGTGCCAGAAGGTACAGCTGACCTAGTTCGCGGTATGCAGGAGCGTAATTGGCGTTGAGTTCAATAGCCTGTTCAAAATAGGGAATAGCAGCCTGCAGTGCACGTCCTTTTACATATATGTTTCCAATTTTCATATTGGCTGTGGGTGAAGAAGGATTGGCGGATTGTGCAAGATTGTAATAAGAAATAGCTTTAGATCCGTCAAATCCCAGGATATAAATGTCACCGGCAATAAGATATACATCTTCATTCTTATTATCAATCTTGATAGCTTCCCTGATAAGTGGTAAGGCAAGCGCGGTATCGACCGAAATTTCATTAATGTAAGATTCTGCGATTTTGGCCAGAATATATGCATATTCTTTTGCAGGAGGGACTATCTTTTTTATGTTTTTGTAAGGAAGAAGAAAGCTCTTTGCCTTTGCCCTGTACTCGGTGGCTTTCTGATCATCACCTAAGTAGAATGCAACTTTAGCCAGACCAACATAGTTAAGCGGTTCATTGGCATTGGCATCTACACCTTTCTGGTATGCTTCTTTTGCCAGGTTGGCAGAAACCGTTAGTGAGTTTGAAATAGTATCTGAAAAATAGTTTAGCAGGTAATTTTCACCGAGAAAAAAATAGTTCTTGCTGTTTGTTGGTTCATTCTGGATCAGCTGCTTGAGCAGTTCCTCAGCTTTGTCATACTGTTCACTTTTTGTCAGCTGAATTGCAGAATTCAAATCCTGAGATCTGGTGGTTGATACCAACACTGTCAATAACACCGTCAGCAAAAACACTGGTCTTAAATTTATAGGCTTCATAATTTTATTTTATTATAAATAACTATTGTATTGTTTCCTTATTTTAATCCTCAAATCTCTAAATTTATTTTTAATTTATAAAATTCTGTTCCCTTAAATTTAAAAAAAACATTTTATATCAGTTTTTAATCTGTACAAGTCTGATTGGCATAGTTGCCGGCACAAGTCCTGATTTAAGTACAATCCTTTGTCCCTGCTCAGCGCAAGCCCAGTTTATGAAACCTGATCCAAGACCGGCAAATGTCTCACGCGATATTAGAAAAATCTCTCTTACAAATGGATATGACTTATCATAGATTGAACCCTGGTAAGGTCGGTAATAGCTGCCATCATTAAGATAGGGCTGTGAAATTGCAAGTACATTTATCTTCCTGACAAAGCTCATGCTGAGTGAATCATCTTTGTCACTTATCCAGTTAACGCTTACTATTCCCATTGCATCTGAATTCCTGCTGACAAATTCAATCACTTCAGGATTGCTATTTACAGCATAGAAATTCCCGGGAAGATTATCTTTTATCTCAAACTGTTCCTTAAAGTACCTTATATTGCCTGACTTGGTATTATCGAATATTACCTGAATATCTCCAAGCTTTGATTTTGGATCAATTTCCTTCCACCTCTTGATTTTTCCCTGGAAGATATCCTTGATAACTTCATAATTTATAAGGGTATCGGGGTTCGATTTGTTTGTAACAAGGGCAAGTGCATCCCATGCAAAGGTCGTTGTACGTGCAATTATCTGAGATTCACGAAGATATTGAATCTGATAGTCAGTCAGCTTTTTGCTGCTCACAATAACTTTTACCGAATCATTCATATAATCCTCAATCACATCATATTCAGGTTTATACTGAGGAGTTATATTGGCACTGGTATAAAGATGTGTAAATGTGAATATCTCAGTGTCAAAGAGGGGCTGAAACGATTCATCAACTGTAATCTTAATGTTACCTCTGGTAGGAGTTTCATCAAGTGTTTTAGGTCCTTCATTTCTGCATGACGATAGAATCATGATGAAGGACATAATCATAATAATCAAAGGATTCAGGATGTTAATCCCTTTGGTCTTCTGTAATTTTCGTGACATTTTTTTTGTATGGCACGCAATTATACTAATAAAATTCAGATTTCGTAGTACTTTGTTCATAATCTTAAAAGTTTAAGCGGTTTTGCATTAAAGATTAGTTCACAAAGTGTGTGCCATTTAACTCAATCCTTAAAGGAAATATTTATAACAGACTTATTCAGTTTCATTGTCTTTTGTGAAAAATATACTCTTAATCTGTACATATGACCTGAAAGCCCTGTATATACCATAAAATATAAAAGTTGATCCCATTATTACTCTAATGGGCTTATCCAGAAAATACTGGTCAAAATAGAAGATAAATACATATCCTGCACCAATATAAAAAATTACCATAAATACTGAGAATATAGCTGAAATCTGTTGCATTATCCGGTTTTCATTCATAGTATAAGAATTTGGGACCAAATAAACGAAAAATCAGTTTATAATCAAAGAATAACAAATATATTAATTATGATCCAATATGGATGCAATTATCTGAATAACAGTGATGAGTCACCATAGCTTAAAAACCTGAAATCATTATCAAGAGCATATTTGTAAATATCTTTCCACCTGCTGCCGGTCCATGCTGAAACCAAAAGAAGAAGAGTGCTGCATGGTTGATGAAAATTAGTAATTATTCCATTGATGATCATGAATTTGTATCCGGGCACAATCATGATAGAAGTTGATGCTTCAATTATTGATTTCCCGTTTTTCTTCATAAAATCGATTAAAGCCTTAAGTGCATCTTCTTCTGAGTAAGATAATTCACTTCCATATGGTTCCCATTGTTCTACATTTATGTCACCATGAATGATTTCTCCCTGTAAAATCCGAACCCCTATCCAGTACAGACTTTCAAGTGTACGGACCGATGTCGTTCCCACAGCTATAACTTTTCCATGGCTTGCTTTAATCTGTTCGACCGTTTTAATATCAATAATGAAGTGTTCACAATGCATTTTGTGTTCAGAAATCCGCTGTGCTTTAATCGGTTGAAAGGTACCTGCTCCGACGTGTAATGTGATATTTGCCTTCAGGATTCCCTTATCACTAAGGTTCTTAAATACTTTTTCGGTAAAATGCAGGCCCGCCGTAGGGGCTGCAACAGAACCCTTCACCTGTGCATATATAGTCTGGTATCGGTCAGCGTCTGTTGAATTGTCATTTCTGCTTATGTAGGGAGGAAGCGGTATGTGTCCTGCTCCTTCAAGTATACTGGCAAAAGTCATTTCCGGACAATCCCATGAAAATAAAATCTCACAGGCGTCATTTACCTGGCTGAGTTTCTCTGCTGAGAGGGTACAATTGATTCCATCTGAGTGAAACTGGTGCTTAAGGACTCCCTTTTTCCATTTTTTCAGGTTCCCGACTATACATTTCCATACTACTTGTCCTCTGGAACTGAATGACCTTTCATAATCAGAAGGATTTAGTGGTTCGATACAGAAAATCTCTATTGCTGACCCTGTTTCTTTTTTGAAATTCAGCCTTGCCCTTACAACTTTGGTATTATTAAATACTAACAGGTGACCGGCTGGTAAATGATCGGCAATATTGCAGAAAAGAGTATCAGTAATCTGGTTGTTCTTGTAAATCAGGAGCTTTGACAAATCTCTGTTGCTAACAGGGTATTGTGCAATTCTATCTTCCGGAAGTCTGTAATTGTACGCTGAAATTTCTATTTCTTTTGCAAGCATGTTTTCCTTAGGCTCAATCAAATTTTGTCAGTTTTTGTTATTATTCTGGTGGTACTGCAATAACCGGACAAAATTAACTATAATAATAAGGTATGTACAAATTCTCTTTAATTATTACCTTTGCAGGGCAGCAGGTTGTTCCATCGTTCCCTTCTGAGCGAAGTCGAAGAGGGGAGAGGAAAGTCCGGGCAACACAGAGCACCATGCTTCCTAACGGGAAGATATCCGCGAGGGTATTGTAGTGTAACAGAAAATAACCGTCCGCCATCTGGCGGGTAAGGGTGAAAAGGTGAGGTAAGAGCTTACCGGTCCGGGTGGTGACATCCGGAGCCGTACACCTGATGGGTTGAAAGACCATGTATACCGGCTTTGAGGGCTGCTCGTCCGATGCCGGGGGGTAGGTCGTATGATCGCTGCAGCAATGCAGAGGCAAGATAAATGATGGATACTGTTTTAATTTCTTTTGGAGAAGACAAAACAGAACAGAACCCGGCTTACAGACCAGCTGCAAAAAATGCAGGGACATTCCATGGAATGTCCCTGCGTATTTTCTGATATGTCTTAATGTTATTTGATCTTAAATAAAGCATCATCCATTGGTACATCAATTTCAATTACATCGAATGATATCACACCAGCTTCCATTCCATTCATCTTGGCTATAGTTTTCTTTGGAAGAATAACTCCCTTGGTATCTGTATAGTCAGTCATATAAGTTTCAACATCCATTGTTGTACCCATTTGCTCGGCTTTTGTGGTTGATTTTACAATAAGACCTGTCCCTTTGTCAACAAACATATAAATTGGATTTCCTCCCTCTACATTTACCTTAAGTTTATTTGCAGGTTTACCATCAACATCTTCAACACCTTCCAGGGTAAGCTGCTTATTTTTATAATATTCCTGCAACTGATTGGTAAAGATATTGTTGTTCTTAACCTGTGTTAACTGGCTTCCGGTTAGTTCTACAGGCTCTGTTGAACCGGTCATTGGATTCATAGCATATCCTTTGACTCCGTCAAAAACACTTATCATTTCCATGCCATTAAAGCTATATGTAACCCTTACTTTATCTGGGTTTTTCATCTGCATTACCATTGGCATCTCCATACCCATGGCTGACATCTTACCTGTAATTTTTATTGTTTTTATACTTGATAGTTTATCAGAATTCATTGCGGTTGCATATTGCTTGATAATTGTCTCAAGTGATTGAGCATTAACAAATGTAACTGCAACAAGAGCAGCACATATAAGAATAAGTTTTTTCATGTTTCTGAATTTTAAATTTGTTTAAATGAATTAATTGTATTGCGAAGTGCACATAGTTTTATTAAAAGATTTTCGAGTTCCGACAGCTTAAGCATATTAGCACCATCTGATTTTGCTGCAGATGGATCAGGATGGGTCTCAATGAATATCCCGTCAGCACCTACACTAATAGCTGCTTTTCCAATTGTTTCTATCATTTCAGGTCTTCCGCCGGATACTCCCTCTTCCTGGTTTGGTTGCTGCAGGGAGTGTGTTATATCCATAACAACAGGAACACCGATCTTTTGCATTAAAGGGATGTTTCTGAAATCAACAACTATATCCTGATATCCGAACATATTACCTCTGTCAGTAAGGATAATATTATCATTCCCTGATTCCCTGACTTTTTCAACTGCAAATTTCATTGATGGCCCTGAAAGAAATTGTCCTTTCTTGATATTTATACATTTTCCTGTTTTTGCTGCAGCAGCCAGGAGATCAGACTGACGGCAAAGAAATGCAGGAATCTGTAAAACATCAACATAATCAGCAGCAAGAGCTGCTTCTTCAGGATTATGGATATCAGTTATAACAGGTATTTTAAAATTTTCCCTGACATCAGAAAGAATTTTGAGTGCCTTCTTATCACCAATACCTGTGAATGAACTGCCCTTTGACCTGTTGGCTTTTCTGTATGAAGACTTGAATACAAAGGGAATAGAGTACTTGTCAGAGAGACTTCTTATCTTTTCTGCAGTATGGAAAATGATTTCCTCGCTTTCAACCACACAAGGACCGGCAATTAGAAAGAAATTGCCTGATTCAGTGTACTTTAACCCCCGAATTTTTATTGCAGCACTTGACATAAGTCACAAATTTATAAATTATTTATTATAATTATATAAGTCCTTCCACATTATTGAGAGCTTTTTTCTTATCTCTTCTTCCCTTGGATTATTGCCTGGTTCGTAAAACAGACTCCCCTTTATCTCATCCGGCAGAAAGTTATCCTGGATAAAATTCCCTTCAAAACTGTGGGCATATTTATAGTCCTTACCATAGTTGAGATCTTTCATCAGCCGGGTGGGAGCATTTCTAATATGAAGTGGCACCGGCAGATCTCCTTCACTTCCTACTTTTTCAATAGCACTGTCAATTGCCATATAGGCAGAATTGCTTTTTGGAGAAGTTGCCAGGTATATTGCAGCCTCTGAAAGTATGATTCTCGACTCGGGCCATCCTATAACATTAATTGCCTCAAAACATGACTGTGCAAGCAGGAGAGCATTGGGATTTGCCAGTCCAATGTCTTCGGCAGCCAGTATAAGCATACGGCGGGCTATAAATTTCGGATCTTCACCACCTTCAACCATTCTTGCGAGCCAGTAAACTGCTGCATTTGGATCACTGCCTCTTAGTGATTTTATGAAAGCTGAAATTATATCGTAATGCTGTTCCCCGTTTTTATCGTATAATGCCAGGTTCTTCTGAACATGGTTAAGTACCTTATTATTATCAATAATTATCTTCTCCGGAGCTGAATCATCGGACTCTGATGAAACAACCAGTTCCAGTGCGTTATATAGTTTTCTTGCATCTCCTCCTGAAATCCGGATAAGTGCCTCATATTCTTTTATTTCTATGTTATAAGCTGACAAATAACTGTCCTTCTGAAGTGCTTTGTCAAGCAATCCTTTTAGCTCTGCTTCATCCAGCGATTTCATAATGTAAATCTGGCATCTGGAAAGGAGAGGAGATATAACTTCAAATGAAGGATTTTCTGTAGTTGCCCCAATAAGGGTTATTATTCCCTGCTCAACGGCGCTCAGAAGTGAATCCTGCTGTGATTTGTTGAATCTGTGGATTTCATCAATAAAAAGAATAGGATTAGGCTGATTGAAAAATTGCTGTTTTTTTGCCTTTTCAATAGTCTCCCTGACATCCTTAACTCCTGAATGTACAGCACTTAGATGAAAAAAAGGCCGTTTAAGTGTATTGGCAATTATATTTGCCAGTGTTGTTTTACCTACCCCGGGCGGACCCCATAATATAAAGGAAGGAATATTACCTGATTCAATAAGTTTTCTTAAGACGGCATTCTTGCCAACAAGATGATCCTGGCCGCAGAATTCTGCAAGCTCCTTAGGCCTTAACCTTTCAGCAAGTGGTTGATTTACCATTATAATTAAAAAGTATACGCAAAAGTAATAAAAACAATCCTCCTCAATACCCTGTTTTAAACATACCTGTAATATATGTTCAAATCTTGTTGAAGTCAAACAGTTTATGAAGCAACTAATTGAACATGGTTTTAGTCCTTGGTTGGTAAGAGTGTATTGTTGTTCAATTATTTTTAGTAAATTGCCTCAAAATTATTTTAATTAAAAAAAATAAATTAATACATTTAACAATTGATTTTTAAAGATTGGTTGTAATCATTTTATTACAGTTATTCTTTTGAATACATTCAGATATATTCAGTTATGAAAAAATCTCTGCTTATTGTAATTATCATCCTGGCAGCAATTCTGTTTCTGCCACTAATAAATCTGATCCGCTGGACTTTCCAGGCAAAAAAGCCAATGGATATCATTCTGGTTGATAAAACAGTGCCCGTCCTGGAACGTGAAAAGCATAAGTCATTCAACTGGATACTGACGAATGAAAGATTTGTAAAAAAGGAGAATAAACGAGGTTATTCCTATAAAAAAGACTACTACGGATTCTATCCGATACGGCCATTAAGGGAGAAACAATGGGGGAGAAACGATTATCGACTTACTGAACTTATTTCTCTTGCTGAAAAAAATGATGCTGTCTATTTTGCTGATACATATGGCGTTTTCTTTAATGACTGGTACAAAGGCATAAATAAAAGCAGGAAATCCAGGAAACTTTATGGAGGGCTTAATAATAATGATTTCCTCCTTATAAAGGAAATGAAAGACAGGAACAAGCTTATAATAATGGAGTATAACTCTTTTGATTACCCTACAGCTCAGTTCGAATCAGTACGTACTCAGGAAAAACTTGGAATAACCTTTTCCGGATGGACCGGAAGATACTTTGCATCTCTTGATACTACCAAAGAGGATTTTCCGATATGGATGACTGCTATGTACAGGAAGCAGTATAAACAACCCTGGAATTTCACCAAATCAGGTGTTGTGATTCTTAAAGAGAAAGAAATTCTCGTGCTCGAAGAAGGTCTGCATCTTAAAAATTCTATGCCTTCCATTATTACTGACGAGGCAAATTCCCAGAAATATAACGTAGCTGGCTCTGTAGCATTCGACCAGTGGTTCGATATTATTGATCCCCTGGAAAATAATGTCATATCAAAATTCAAGCTGGAGACTACCCCTCAGGGTGATACTCTTCTTCTTAATAACTATATTTCCAATGAGTTTCCTGCAGTTGTCCAGGATAAAGCCACACAGCGTATATACTATTTTTCAGGCGATTTTGCTCACACAGATATTCCTGTTTGGACATCAAGGTTCAAGGGAGTTCATAAACTGAAAGGAATCCTTTATTCTGATAAACCTGAAGATTTGCGAAGGTTCTTCTGGTTGTATTACAGACCACTCATTAATGGCATATTCTCTGATTATTATGAGTCAGTGAATAAGAAATAACTATTCTTTGTTTAGATATGAATTTTTAAGGGACATGCATTTGCATGTCCCTGCTTTTATTAGCTGTTCCATCCTGTTACAAAATATGTAAAATGAAATTATCAGTATTACAACAGGACATTATCTGGGAGAATAAATCACAGAATCTTAATAATCTGGAAAGATTTATTTTACCCCTTGCGGGTAAAACTGAGATCGTAGTCCTTCCGGAGATGTTTAATACAGGTTTTACCATGAATGTGAACGCTCATTCAGAACCGCCTGATGGAGAAACCTTTAAGTGGATGTCTGCTCTGAGCAGAACATGTAAATTAGCAATTTGTGGCACTTATATTGTAAAGGAGGGACAATCTGTATTTAACAGGTGGATTTTTACTGGTCCTGACGGTGAATTCCATTCATATGACAAGAGACATACTTTTACAATGGGAGAGGAGGATAAGTATTTTACCAGCGGAAACTCCAGGATGGTTTTTAACTATAAAGGCTTCAGGATTAGTCCTTATATATGCTATGATCTCAGGTTTCCGGTGTGGAGCAGAAACAGAAATGACTCCGATCTGATGATTTATTCTGCAAATTGGCCAACTGCCAGAAGAGATGTCTGGAATATTTTACTTAGAGCCAGAGCTATTGAGAATCAGTGCTTTGTAGCAGGATCAAACAGGATAGGAACCGATGGAAACGGAATCACCTATTCAGGAGATTCAGGTATTATTGGTCCGAAGGGAGAAATAATCACTATGTCAGATCCCGGACTCGAACAGTGCATAACAGCAGAGATCTCAATGGATGAACTTAATGAGTTCAGAAAAAAATTTCCTGTTTTGAATGATGCTGACAAATTTGAATTAGTCCCCTAATTACTTTACTTCATTAGGCCTTAAACCTTTAGCCTTACACCTTCTTTTAACGCTTCAAACAACACAACTGCAGGATGGAGGGATTTTCTTCCGGTACCATCTTTAATATGATGTCTGCAACTGGTTCCGGGTGCAGCTATAATTGATGAAGCTTTTGAGTTGCGAACTTCCGGGAATAAAATCATCTCGCCTATCTGATTCGAAAGATCGTAATGCTCTTTTTCATAGCCGAATGATCCTGCCATGCCGCAACATCCTGATGCGATCTCTTTTACTTTATAATTAACAGGAACCGAGAGCATTTCTATTGTTGATGATGTAGATGTTATTGCTTTTTGCTGACAGTGGCCATGGAGAAGTATTTCCTTCGGTTCGTCAGTAAAAAGTGATCTGTCTATTCTGCCGTTCATGTACTCTTTTGCAAGAAACTCATCTATCAGATAGCTATTTGCAGCAATCTTTCGTGAAACAGAAATCAAATCTGATCCTGCCAGTTCAGGGTATTCATCTCTGAATCCAAGAATAGCTGAGGGTTCGATGCCAATCAAAGGAACCTCTTCGGATACAATATCCTGTAGTTTTTCAATGTTATACCTTACAATCGTTTTTGCCTTTCTTACCATTCCCTTTGAAAGAAAGGTCCTGGCACTTAGTGAATGTTTTGTCGTTATTACCTTATAATTCAAGGCAATAAGCAGTTTTACGGCTGCAATGCCGGTTTTTGTGTCGTTGTAGTTAGTGAATTCATCAACAAACAGGCAAACAGTCGATTTGGGGTTTTCAGGATTTAGTTTTTCAAGGTTATTTTTTAACCATTTTCTCAGGGTTGTTCTGTATAATAATGGTATGGATCGTTTCCCCGCAAATCCTGTTATTCGCTTAAAAAGATCTGATGAAATCCTGTTTCTGAGGAAGAAGTTATATATTCCGGGAACCAGGGACCCAATCCTGTTGAAAGAAGAAATATATGCAATCAACCTTGTTCTGAAAGGAATTCCGTGCCTGTCATACCAGTGCTGAAGAAATTCAGATTTTATTTTGGCAATATCTACCCCGGAAGGGCACTCCGATTTACATCCTTTACACCCTATGCAGAGATCAAGTATCTCATAGATCTCTTTGTGGTCCCATGGATCATCTCCTTTGTTAAGAAATTCACGTATTATGTTGGCTCTTGCTCTCGTGCTTTTATCCTCATCACCTGTTGCCATAAATGTAGGGCACATTGTTCCGCCTATTTTCAAAGATTTTCTGCAGTCAGCTGACCCGTTACACTTTTCGGCTGCCCTGATTATCCCGTCACTCGATGAAAAATCATAATACGTTTCGATCTCCCTGACTGGTTCTCCCGGTATATACCTGAGACTGGTATTCATCTCGGGAGTATCAACAATCTTTCCGGGATTCAGTATGCAATCAGGATCCCAGGTATTTTTGATCTCTTTCAGAAGGTTGTAATTGTGTTCTCCAAGCATCAGAGGAATAAATTCTCCCCTCAGCCTGCCATCACCGTGCTCACCGCTGAGAGAACCGTTATGCTTCTTTACTATGAGAGCTGTCTCCATGCCAATCGTCCTGAAAAGAGCTACATCTCCTTTGTCCTTCAGATTAAGAATTGGACGAAGATGAAGCTCTCCTGTTCCAATATGTGCATGAAAAACCGCATCTTTCCCGTGTGATGCGAGCATTTTCTCAATATCTTCCATATATGCCGGAAGATTTTCAACAGCAACTGCAGTATCTTCAATAAGTGAAACAGGCTTTGGATCTCCTTTCATATTTGTGAGCAATCCCAATCCTGCTTTCCTTAACTCCCATACCTTTGATATATCTTTTCCTTTTACGACTGGATATGAATATCCGTATCCTGCTTGTTTCATTGCCTGGATGAGAGAAGCTGTAGTAAAATCTATCTCCTCCATTTTTTCTCTTGCAAATTCCACAATCAGAATGGCACCTGGCTTTCCTTCAAGAAAAAAACGGTTGTTTCTCTGACTCAGGTTATCCTCAGTAAGATCGAGAATTTTGTAATCCATCATCTCAACCGCCTGAGGGTTGAATTTCAGCGCAACATGGTTCGCTTTGAATGCTTCATTTCTTTCTTTCAGATGAACACAGACCAGTGCTTTATTCGGAGGTGGAAGTGGGACAACATTAAGCTTAATCTCGGTGACTGCAGCCAGAGTACCTTCTGAACCAGTCAGTAATTTGCAGAAATTAAATTTGTTAATCGAATCTGAATTAAAAACATCTGAATCCATTAATAGATCAAGGGCATAACCGGTATTTCTTCTTTTTATACCGGGATGCGGAAATTCTTTTCTGATATTCTCCTGATTGATTTTGTCAGAAAGAATATTGCTGATATTCTTATATACAGCTCCTTCAAGATTGTTTAGCTTACATTTTTCAGTAAATTCATCCCTGGTCAGTGCATGGAAAACTGCATCACTACCATCGCTCAGTATGGTTTTTAGCTCAATGGTATGATCACGTGTGGATCCGTAAACCAGGGAATGTGATCCGCATGCATTATTTCCTACCATGCCTCCTATATTACACCTGTTAGAGGTTGAGGTTTCAGGCCCGAAGAACAGCCCGTATTCTTTAAGTTTGATATTAAGTTCGTCCAGAACAACACCAGGCTCTGCTCTGACCCATTTTTCATCTTTATTGATCTCAAGGATTCTGTTCATGTACCTTGAGATGTCAACTATTATCCCGGAACTGACTACCTGTCCTGCAAGGGATGTACCTGCTGCTCTTATTGTAACTCCTGTTCTGTTTTCTTTTGCAAATTCAAGTATTTTTCTGATATCCTCCGGACCTTTCGGCCAGGCAACTGAAAGAGGTTTTTCCCTGTAGGCAGAAGCATCAGTTGAGTAAATGGTTGTGGTAATTATATCATATTTCAGATCCCCGTCAAGGATTTTAGCCAGTTCCATCAGTTTCGCCTCAAAATTCTCCATCATGAAATGTTTAATGAGCTGCTAAATTAGAAAAATGATTTTAAGTGTTGGAAAATGATTTTAATATAATACAATGAAAACCTTAATAGTTGTTAATACTGATATTAATCATGTATTTGAAAATTGTTTAATAGAACTTTTTTTTTGTACATTTATAAAAAAATATAAAACTCATTAATATATTGATACACAATGGAATTATTAGATCGCATCAAACAAAATGCCAAGAAATACAATCAAAGAATTGTACTTCCGGAAGGATATGAAGAAAGAAATATAAAGGCAGCTGATATTGCAATTCAGGAAGGGCTGGCACAAATCATACTTATTGGTGATCCGGAGCAGATCAAAGCCCATTCAGAAAAGCTGGGTCTCAGGAACATATCAAAGGCAAGGATAATTAACCCGCTATCGCATGATAAAAAGGAACACTACATTGATATGATGGTGGATCTTAGAAAAAGCAAAGGATTAACAAGGGAAGAAGCATCAAAACTTATTGAAGATCCTCTTTATCTTGGTGTCCTTATGATAAAGAATGGTGACGCTGACGGAGAAGTCTCAGGTGCAGATCATTCAACAGGTGATGTTCTCAGGCCGGCATTCCATTATGTTAAGACAGCTCCTGGCATTTCAGTAGTATCAGGTGCTTTCATAATGATACATCCGGATAAAAAATTCGGTGAGAATGGTGTTATTATCTTCGCTGATGGTGCTGTTCATCCTGATCCGACTGAAAATGAACTGGCAGAAATAGCTGTTGCTTCAGCAAATACTGCCAGGGCAATATGTGGTTTTGAACCCAGGATCGCCATGCTCAGTTTCTCCACTAAAGGGAGTGCAAAGCATCCAATGGTTGATATGGTTGTAAATGCAACAAGGATTGCGAAAGAAATGGCACCCGATCTGCAAATTGATGGTGAACTGCAGGCCGATGCAGCGCTTATTGAATCGATTGGAAAAAGCAAAGCTCCGGGTAGTCCTATAGCAGGCAAGGCTAATGTCCTTATATTCCCCGATCTGAACTCAGGAAATATTGCCTATAAACTTGTGCAAAGGCTTGCAGGAGCAGAGGCGATAGGACCCGTACTTCAGGGAATGGCAGCTCCGATAAACGATCTTTCAAGAGGCTGTTCTGTAAGTGATATTGTAAGCATGATAGCAATTACAGCAAATCAGGCAGCAGGAAGAAAAAAATAACTATTTCGTTTTAACTCTGAATCATTTATAGCAGAAATATATAATTATATGGCAGATAATACAGAAAAACTTGAGGACTACGGATTATCGAAAGATACCCGACCAAAAACTTTGTTCTCGAAGGTTGGAATTGTCGGTGCAGGGACTGTGGGACAAAACATCGCACGGATGGTTAGCTCTAAAGGTCTTGATGTGATATTCCTTGAAGTGAGCCAGCAGAAGATTGACCAGGCATATACTGAACTTGCAAAGGAACTTGACAGGATGATAGAAAGATGGGGTATGACAAATTCCGAAAAACTGGGCATACTATCCAGAATAAAAGGGACAACAGAATACAGGAATTTCAAGGATTGTGATATTGTTATTGAAGCTGTTAAATCATCATCACGTGAACATAGCCATAATATCAGGTCGGAAATACTTAAAAATATAGAGCGTCATGTTAGCCCGAGTACAATAATCGCAACAAATTCATCAACACAGGTCATAACCGAGCTGACCGCTGATCTTGAGCATAAGGACCGTTGCGTTAGTTTTCATTTCCTTACACCTGAGGCTGATGCCCGGGTTGTTGAAATAGTGAAAGGATTATATACTTCTCAGGTAGCTTATGAAAATACAATTAAGTTTGCCAACCTTATTGGGAAAAGAGTGATCCCTGTTAAAGAATCTCCGGGTATTATCAGTACACGCCTTTTTGTTCCGTTTATTAATGAGGCATGCGATATACTGATGGAAGGTGTGGGATCTATGGAAGATATTGATCTTACGATGAGAGTTGGTTTCGGACTTCCGCTCGGACCATTTGAAATGGCAGACAAAATAGGACTTGATAAAATTCTGAGATGGTGCGAAAATCTTTATGATGAATTTGGTGACCTGAAGTATAAGTCGTCACCTTTGCTTAAAAAGCTTGTAAGGGCTAATCAGCTTGGGAGGCGCACCGGAAGAGGATTTTATGAGTACAATAAGGATGGTGTGAAAGTTACAAGAAACATCTCCGTTGGAGAATAATTAAGTTGTTATAAACCCTTGAATTTAAAAATATAACTTTTTCATAATGAAAATATTAGTACTTAATTGTGGCAGTTCATCAATAAAATATCAGCTGTTTGACATAGATCAGGGTTCTGTTCTGGCAAAAGGGATAGTTGAAAAAATCGGTCTTAAAGGATCATTCCTTAAAAATGAAAGGTTTGATGGCGATAAAGTAAAACTTGAAGGTGAAATACTTGATCATCAGAGTGGTTTTGAATTTCTTCTGGGCATGATGATAAGTGAAAAAAGAGGTGTTATCAGTAGCCTTTCAGAGATTGATGCAGTAGGACACAGGCTCGTGCATGGTGGTGAAACATTTCAGGGCAGTTGTTATCTCGACGAAGTAACAATTAAGGGAGTTGAAGACTGTTCTGATCTTGCCCCATTGCATAATCCTGCAAACCTTAAAGGTATTTATGCAATGAAAAACCTACTTCCTGATATTCCGCAGGTTGGAGTTTTCGACACATCGTTTCATCAGACTATGCCTGATTACTCTTTTATGTATGCTCTTCCATATTCTTTATATAAAAAATATGGCATAAGAAGATATGGTTTTCATGGTACGAGCCACAGCTACGTTTCTAAAAGAGCCTGTGAGATCCTGGCTGTTGATTACAAGAGCAAAAAAATCATTACATGCCATCTTGGAAATGGAGCTTCTATTACAGCAATAAAAGATGGAAAGTCACTCGATACCTCAATGGGACTCACTCCGGTTGAGGGACTTATTATGGGAACCAGATCCGGCGATGTTGACGCAGGTGCACTTACCCTTATAATGGAAAAGGAAGAGATCGACTATTCTTCTCTCAATACTCTTCTTAACAAGCATAGCGGAGTATTAGGCATCTCTGGTATTTCAAGCGATATGCGCGAGGTTGAAACAGCAGCTGCAGAAGGTGATGAACGTGCAATTCTTTCCCTGAAGATGTACCAGTACAGGGTAAGAAAGTATATTGGTGCTTATGCTGCTGCAATGGGAGGTGTTGATATTCTGATTTTTACCGGTGGAATAGGAGAAAACTCACCTGATGACCGCGAAAAGATATGTGAGAATATGGAATTTCTCGGACTTGAATTTGACAAAAAGGTAAATACTGGTGTTCGCGGTAAGGAGCTGATAATAAGTAAAAAAGAGTCACGTGTGACGGTAATGATTGTACCTACAAATGAAGAGTGGGTTATTGCTTCTGAAACCAGGGACATTGTTGAGCAGATGAAGGCCGGCAAATAGAACTAAATAATTAAAACTGAAATTATGGTTTTAAATACACTTAATGACCTTAAAAGCATTGTTTCCGGTGCTCCAAAAAAGAAACTGATTCTGGCTGCTGCACAGGATCAGCATTCACTTGGTGCTGTAATTAAAGCCTGGAAAGAAAATATAGTTGAACCTATCCTGGTCGGTGATATTGAGAATATTCAGAATATCTGTTCATCAAATAATTATGATATCAGCGGATTAAGAATTATCCATGAACCGGATGTCCAGAAATCCATTGAGATGTCAATAAAAATGGTCAGTAATAAACAGGCTGATGTCTTGATGAAAGGAATGGTTGGTACCTCATCTTTACTTAAGGGTGTACTGAATAAGGAGTGGGGTTTGCGTACCGGTAACCTCCTTTCTCATTTTGCACTGTTTGAAGTGGATACATATCATAAGGTAATTGCGGTTACCGATGTGGCTATGAATATTGCTCCGAATCTGAAAGATAAAATTGCAATTGTAAATAATTCGGTATCATGTCTTTTGCGGCTTGGATACAAGATGCCTAAAGTAGCAGTACTTGGAGCAGTTGAGATGGTTAATGAAAATATGGAGGCCACACTACATGCTGCATTATTATCAAAAATGAACCAGAGAGACCAGATAAAGAACTGTATTATTGACGGTCCGCTTGCATTTGATAATGCTGTAAGTATAGAGAGTGCCAGACACAAGGGAATTAAAAGTGAAGTTGCAGGTGATACAGATCTTCTGCTTATGCCTGATATAGAAGTTGGAAATGTCCTTTATAAATCACTGGTATTCTTTGCAAAAGCCAAGGTAGCCTCAATTATCCTTGGCGCTTCAGCTCCAATTGTCCTTACATCCAGATCTGACTCAGAGCAGGCAAAATTCGATAGTATTCTCCTGGCAGCTGCCTCATGTAAATAATACTCCAATGATCCGGACACTGAACCAGATGGTGGATACTGTACGTTCAGGCAACAGGAGGTACAGAATTGCTGTTGCCTGGGCTCAGGATCCGAATACAATAGGAGCCCTTCATCGGACAGTAAATGAGGGATTTATTGAAGCCTTCCTTATAGGTAATCCGGTTGAAATATCAAGAATCTGTAGTATTGATGGTATTGATGAATCACAATTTAATATTATACCATGTGATGACGCTGCCAGATCTGCGTCACTGGCAGTTGAGCTGGTTAAAAACGGCAACGCTGATATTGTAATGAAGGGACTCGTGGGAACAGATATTTTTCTTAAAGCAGTCATGGACAAGGAAAAAGGACTGATGCTCCCCGGCGCCGTTTTAAGCTATGTAGGAGCGATCCAGATTCCGGCCTATAATAAACTATTATTCATAACCGATCCTGCAGTAATACCTTATCCAAATCTCGAACAGAAGGCTTCTATGGCGAATTATGCCATTGAAATGGCTGAAAGATTCGGATTGCACAAACCAAGAGTTGCATTAATTGCTGCATCTGAAAAACCAGGAAAACACTTTAAGAGTTCTGATGATTACATTGAATTGAAAAATATGGCAGAGAATGGCACAATCAGGGATTGCATTATGGATGGTCCGCTGGATCTGTTTCTTGCCTGCGATAAAGAAAGTGTACAGATTAAGGGGATTAATACTCCCGTAAACGGTGAAGCTGATATACTGCTATTCCCCTCTCTTGAATCAAGTAATCCGTTCTACAAGTCACTGATGCTCTTTGCCGGCGGCGAGCTTGGAGGACTGATACGTGGTACACAGAAACCGGTTGTGGTTATGTCACGCAGCGAAAGTCAGATATCAAAATATTATTGTATAGCTCTGGCATGTCTGATGGTTTGAATATATCAGATTGCCAGCAGTTTTAACAGCAACCTGGGAAAATGGAAAATCGCCTGATACTTGCAATCAATCCTGGATCTACCTCAACAAAAATTGCACTTTTTGAGGAAGAAACACTCTTATTTGAAAAATCAATAATCCACAGCAGCAGCGATCTGGCACCTTTTGATAAGATTACAGACCAGTTTCAATTCCGAAAAGAACTGATAATGAATGAACTGGCCACACGAAAAGTAAAACTTGAGAAAATTGCAATTGTAGTAGGCAGGGGTGGTTTGGTAAAACCTATTGAATCAGGTATTTATAAAATAAACGGGAGAATGATTGAAGACCTGAGATCAGGATATTCCGGTCAGCATGCCAGTAACCTTGGAGGGCTAATAGCAGATGAAATTGCAGGTTCCTTGCCCTCAGCAGATGCATTTATAGTTGATCCTGTAGTAGTTGATGAGTTTCAGGATGTCGCAAGAATTTCAGGACATCCTGCAATAACCAGGAGGTCAATATTCCATGCGCTTAATCAGAAAGCTGTTGCCCGTTTGTATGCGGCATCAATAGGCAGAAAGTATGAGGATCTGAATCTGATTATTGCACATATGGGAGGAGGAGTAAGTGTAGGTGCGCACCGCTCCGGAAAGGTCGTGGATGTTAATAATGCTCTTGACGGAGATGGATCATTCTCTCCTGAAAGATCAGGAAGCCTTCCGGCCGGACAACTTGCAGCTATTTGTTTTAGCGGAAAATACACCCATGATGAAGTTAAATCAATGCTTACCGGTAAGGGAGGCATGGTTGCATACCTGGGGACAAACAGTTTTAAAGAGGTGTGTTTAATGGCTGAAAGGGGAGATAAGCAGGCCATACTGATTACAAAAGCACTGGCGTATCAGATTTCCAAGGAGATTGGTGCCATGGCAAGCGTGTTACACGGAAAGGTCGATGCCATAATCCTGACTGGAGGTATGGCATATCAACAATCAACTGTTGATGATATTAAGACAATGGTGGAATTTATTTCAGAAGTAGTTGTCTATCCGGGTGAGGATGAAATGAAATCGCTTGCTTATAATGCACTGCTTGCCCTCGATGGCAAACTCGAAATAAAAACCTATTCCTGATTATATCTTATTATTTTACTTTAAGCCTGTTGCCCGTTGCCTTCCTATGGTGTGGTAACTGCAACAGGTAATACCTTACCATTAAAGAACTTATGGCCATTAATTGCAAAATATGCAATAAAAGCTGCCATTTCTTCTGCATTAACAGGAGCCTTGTAGCCGGGAAAGGCTTCTTCAAGCATTTCTGTCTGAACTGCTCCGAGAGCAAGTGAATTT
This sequence comes from uncultured Bacteroidota bacterium, assembly GCA_937864815.1. Classification (GTDB taxonomy): domain Bacteria; phylum Bacteroidota; class Bacteroidia; order Bacteroidales; family VadinHA17; genus LD21. The sequence continues at coordinate 20,061 of CALMJY010000236.1, read as the reverse complement.
ACACTAATCTTTGAACCGGAGAACTCACTGGCAAGACATTCCGAAAGGCATGAGAGAGCAGCCTTTGCAGAACTGTAATAGGCAAGACCATTAAATTTTGCACTACCCTGAAAGCCTCCCATGCTCACGATGTTTATTATGTGCGATCCTTCCGACATAAACGGCTTCAGTTTTTGTATTAAGAGAGCTGGACCGAAAAAATTGGTTTCCAGTATTTCCCTGGCCTCTTTTTCACTGGTTTCCATGAAGGGTTTTGCAATAAGCAATCCTGCATTGTTTACTAAAGTATCAATTGAGGTAAAATGTTTTTTTATACTATTTAACAATGAATTATAATTTTTAACAGGTGATGCAAGATCCATCTGAACAGCATGAATATTCACCGAAACAGATGTCAGAGATTTAAGTAATTTTTCATTTCTTCCTGTAACAATTATTTTATTAGCAGAATCCTGTGACAGCTTTAGAACAACCTCCCTGCCAATCCCTCGGGTACCTCCGTTTACGATTATGTTCATAATATTCAGTCAATTAGTTATAGGTAGAACCTTAAAAATAGGTCATTACTAATATATTAATTTAAATACTAACATAATATAAAGTATGGTAGCGCTGCATTTCATATCATCTTAATTCAGAATATAAATGCCAGTCATTTTATGGTATTAAGGCCTTATATCCTTATATTTGGACAAAATTTTTCATTAATGAATTAATTTTAGTGGTGAGATGAAAAACAGAATTGCAATAATCGGCTGCGGAAATATAGGAGTTTCCTTGTTACACGGATTAATGCAAGATACTCAGACAGATGCTTCTAAAATAACTGTCACAAGAAGGAACATAGAGGAACTCGATTATCTGAAAGAATATGGGGTAAATGTCATAACAGATAATAAAAAGGCTGTTAATGACTCTGATTTTGTGATAATTGCTGTAAAACCTTATAATATTGTTGGCATACTGGAAGAGATCCGGGAAATGCTTAATCCCGGTAAACACATTCTTGTTTCGGTTACAGCCGGGGTATCACTAAAGGATATTCAGGATCAGATTAAAGTAAAGATTCCGGTTTTCAGAGCCATGCCAAATATTTCTGCCAGTGTGGGTAAATCCGTATCATGTCTTTCGCATGGAGAAGCAGCTAAGGATGATATTGAATATGTGAAAAACATTTTTAATACCATGGGCACCACAATGATAATCGATGAAGAACTCATGCAATCTGCAACCATCCTCGGAGCATGCGGAGTCGCTTATGTTCTAAGATTTATCAGGGCTATGATACAGGGTGGCATTCAGATTGGATTTGATGCAAAAACTGCGAGCGAAATAGTAAACCAGACTGTAAAGGGAGCTGCGGAACTTCTGATCCAGCGCCAGGTCCATCCTGAATCAGAGATAGATAAAGTTACCACACCAAAAGGCTGTACAATTGTTGGATTAAATGAAATGGAACATAACGGTTTTAGTTCATCCCTGATTAAAGGAATTGTTGCATCATATGAAAAGATTGAAAAATAATATAGGAAAGATTGAATATTTTGGCTCACTGCGAATTGCATTACGTACATGTGTTTCGATAATGCTTTTATTATCAGTATTTTATTCTTCATTTTCACAAAATGCCAGACAGGAAGTACCTCCCCTCAGGGAAAGAATATTTTTTGGAGGATCATTCGGATTACAATTTGGAACACTTACAAATATCCAGGTAGCACCAGTTGTCGGATTATGGGTTCTACCCCGCCTTTCAGTTGCCGGTGGGCCGAATTTCACATATTATAAATACTATGATGATGAGACAACTATGTATGGAGGCAAATTCTATACTCAGTTTGTTCTGCTGCAGGATCTTAATAATGTTATCCCGGTAGGTTTGCATATGGGAATATTTCTGCATCTGGAAGATGAAATACTGAATCTCGAATCGGCATATTGGCAAACACCGCCTTATTCATCAGAAAGATTTACTGTCAATACTCTTCTTTTCGGAGGGGGGCTCAGTCAGCAGCTTGGAAGAAGATCCTTTATGAATATTATGGTCTTGTGGGCATTGCAGGATTCCGGATATGCTATTTATGACAATCCGGAGATAAGACTAAGCTTTAATTTTTGATATTATGGCACCATTGCCAAATTAAACTATATTTGAAAAGTACCAATTGAGTATATTAAACAATAATTATGAAAATAGAGAAAAATAAGATGATATCGCTCATCTATGAGCTGAGGGAGAGCAATGCGGATGGTAGAATAATTGAGGTACTGGATGAGTATAAGCCATTGAATTTTATTTTCGGAACAGGCAGGCTGCTTCCTGTATTTGAATCAAATATTTCCTCTCTCAGCAAAGGAGAGTCATTTAGTTTCAATCTTGATCCTGAAATGGCATATGGTGAAAGACGGGAGGAAATGATTATCAATGTTCCTATTTCTGTTTTTGAAACTGACGGAAAACTGAACAATGAAATCTGCTATGTAGGAAATGAGGTCCCAATGATGGATAATGAAGGTAATCCCCTTACAGGTGTAATAAATGAAATCACTGAAGATCATGTAAGGATGGATTTTAATCACCCTATGGCAGGAGTGGGTTTATTCTTTACCGGAAAGATAATAGATGTCAGAGATGCGACCGAACAGGAACTTGCAGGATCAGCAATGCCTTCATGTTCAGGATGTAACAGCAAAAGTCACTCCGGTTGTTCAGGAGGCTGCAGCTAAAACATATAAATATTCTTTGATGAACAGGATCTGGAAAGCATTTCCATTTTTAATAATTGGTATTATTACCATTACCTTGATTATGCTTGTTTTCCAGGCAAATAAGTGGTTTGATTTTAATTCAAACCTGCTTTTGGTATTCCGGTTAATGAGCGTTGCTGTTCTTATAATATACGCTTTCCGGAAAAAATCACTTACTACCTGGATATTAGTTTCTATGGTGGCCGGGGCAGAATTCGGATACGATATCCCATCTGTTGGTAAAGACCTGAAGGTATTGAGCGATATTTTTTTAAGAATGGTTAAGACTATCATTGCACCATTGCTCTTTTCAACACTTGTGGTTGGAATTGCCGGACATGCAGATATCAAACAGGTTGGCAGAATGGGATGGAAGTCTCTTCTTTACTTTGAGATTGTATCTACTATAGCATTATTCATAGGATTGCTGGCAATTAATATAAGCAAAGCAGGAGTTGGAATAGTACTGCCTCCAAATCCTGATGTACCTGAAATCACTTCCATTAAAGCTCAATCAACAAGTGATTTCATCCTTCATATTTTTCCTGAGAATTTTGCAAAGGCTATTTACGAAGGACAGATTCTGCAAATCGTGGTTTTCAGTATTATTTTTGGAATTGCAGTAGCGATGCTTAAGGAAAAATACCGGTCTCCATTAATTCGTTTTTCCGAAAGCCTGGCCGAGGCTATGTTTAAATTTACGAATATAGTAATGTATTTTGCCCCGGTAGCAGTATTTGCAGCTATTGCATATACGGTAGGGCATATGGGACTCGATATCCTTTATAATCTTTTTAAACTGCTTGCAACACTGTACGTTGCACTAATTGTATTCATACTTTTTATACTGGTCCCTGTTGCCATGTTTTTCAGTATACCAATAAAACCATTCATCCGGGCTGTATCAGAACCTGCTACAATTGCATTTGCTACATCCAATTCGGAATCAGCACTTCCTTCTGCAATGGAATCAATGGAAAAATTCGGTATTCCCAGAAAGATAGTAGCTTTCGTTATTCCAACAGGTTATAGTTTTAACCTCGATGGTACAACATTATACCTCTCGCTTGCAACAATTTTTGTAGCCCAGGCAGCCGGTATTGATCTTCCACTTGATAAGCAGATAATAATATGCCTTACCCTGATGCTTACCAGTAAGGGAGTCGCTGGAGTATCAAGGGCTTCCCTCGTTATACTGCTGGGCACAGCTGTTACCTTTAAACTTCCGGTAGAACCTATTTTTATTATCCTTGGTATTGATGTACTTATGGATATGGCCCGCACAGCTGTTAATGTAATTGGTAATTGCCTTGCTACTGCTGTTATAGCACGATCAGAAAATGAATTCGATGACGAAGCTGCAATAAACTTTAAGCCTGAGTAATCTCAAACTTGCCTCATTCACACTTTATTTGCCATTATTCTGGTTCAGCTATGCACCAATACATTATTTCCCCGTTGATTATGTAGGGGACAGGATAGTATTTCAGCGAAAAGTTAACTCGTTGAGAATTCAATATTTCTTACAGAAACATATCAGGCCTGTAAAAATCAGTTTTAAAATCGATATTCAGTTACCTACATGGTCTTAGGAGAGGGGCAGGGAGTTACACTCATTCAAAATGTCAATTACAAATGTAAACCGCTGAAATTTACATTTGTATTTACAAATGTAATCGGTTTTACGACAAAAGAATATTTACATAGGTAAATTATATCTAAATTGTTTTCATAAGTCATATAATAATATGAATATCAATTATATATTGTGCCAATATAAAGTATTTATATAATGTTTTCTCCATTATCTGGACCTTTAGTAGTAATAAGTATTTAGAAATAGTCTTTAATAAGCTATATACCAACATATTATAAATCTAATCTTAACAAGATATTGAGATGTGGTAACTTTGTAATCATCATATAATCAGTAATATAGCATAATCTGGAATATATAGGAAGGTGCCCTGTAGTTGATAAAGTTACACATGTAAATAACATTAGTTAGAAATGTAAATATTATAATATTTACATTTGTAATACTAAATTAATGTATTATGAAAGAGAGAATTCTGGAATTTCTGAGAGCTGAAAATAAATCATCGGCTCAGTTTGCAGAAGAAATTGGGGTTCAGCCTTCAGCTATTTCACATATAGTTTCCGGAAGGAATAATCCAAGTCTGGATTTTATTCTTAAAATGCTGGATCGTTATAAATACCTTTCCGTTGATTGGCTCCTCTTCGGCAGAGGAGAAATGTATAAGGATAAGAACCTTCAGAATCTATTTGAGGATAGTTTATCTGCTCATCAGAAGGAACAAACCAGGGAATTATTTGAAGTAAATGATAACCTGATACCTGCAAAAGATGATATTAAAACAGTTGCAGAGAAGAAAGATCTCATTCAGAATCAGGTAACTGGTCATACCGAAGTTGTAAAAATTGTCTGGTTTTTCAGTAATAATAGCTTTGAGGAATACTATCCCCGTAAATAAGTGTTACTTTTCTGTTCATAAACATTTGCAAAATTGCCTGTTTTGCATGTTCTTCTGAAGAACCATTAAGCTATCTTTGTGGTAAACCAGCTGTTAATGACAAAACGGGTTGATAATTTAAAAGTTGTTAGTAATAAGATACTTACGGAAGATTTTTGTGTATTGAAACTGGAATCAGACCAAAAGCTTCCCGAATTCAGACCAGGCCAGTTTGTCCAGGTTAAGGCAGACAGAAGTCCGGGGACTTTTCTCCGTCGCCCTATATCTGTTCATGATGTTGATATTGAGAACAATACCTACAGCATGCTGATCCAGGTTCTTGGAAAAGGAACTGAATCCCTGTATAAGCTTAAACCCGGTGATTATCTTAACGTTTTACATCCTCTCGGGAATGCTTTTTCAGAGCCTGTAATGAATGGAAAGATAGTGCTTATTGGCGGAGGTACCGGTATCGCACCTTTATTATTTCTTGGTAAATATTTGAAAAACAAAGGATTTGAGATTGAGTATCTTCTGGGATTCAGGAATAAGAGCCGTGTTATTCTTGTAGATGAGTACAGCAGTGTTGGAAAAGTTCATTTAACAACTGAAGACGGATCCATTGGTGAAAAAGGATTTGTAACTCACCATTCTGTGCTTAAATCACAGAAAATTAGCATGATATATTGCTGCGGACCCGATCCCATGATGCATGCGGTTGCAGATCTGTGCCGAAAAAATAGTATCATTTGCGAAGTGTCTCTTGAGAATCTAATGGCTTGCGGATTTGGAATATGCCTCTGTTGCATAGTTGATACAACCAGGGGGAATGTCTGTACCTGTACAGAAGGGCCTGTTTTTAATATTAAGGAATTGAAATGGTGAACCTCAAAGTAAATATTGGCGATCTCTGTTTTAAAAATCCTGTCCTGACTGCCTCAGGCACATGTGGATACGGACCTGAATTAACAGATTTTTTTGATGTATCTCGTCTGGGTGGAATTGTTGTAAAGGGAACTACAATTGAACCACGGGAAGGAAATGCTTATCCCCGTATGGCAGAAACTCCAGCAGGAATGCTGAATGCAGTCGGACTTCAAAATAAAGGGATCGATTATTTTGAAAAGCACATCTATCCGGAAATAAGCCTCTTTGATACACATATTATTGTTAATGTTAATGGGAGTACGATTGATGATTATGTATCTCTATCCGAAAGAATTAACAGACTGGATAAGATACCTGCGATTGAACTAAATATTTCCTGTCCTAATGTTAAAAGAGGTGGAATGATATTCGGGACTAATCTCGATTCTGCAAGAGATGTAATACGAGCTGTGAGAGCTGTTTACAAGAAAAAGCTGATAGTGAAGCTGTCGCCTAATGTTACTAATATTGTTGATTTTGCCAGGGTGGTTGAAGAGGAGGGAGCTGATTCAGTCTCTCTTATTAATACACTTCTGGGAATGGCTGTTGATGTGAATAAGATGAAACCAGTGCTTTCAACTGTCACGGGCGGACTTTCCGGTCCTGCAATTAAACCGGTAGCCCTGCGAATGGTTTGGCAGGTTGCAAAAGCCGTTAAAATACCGGTCATTGGTATGGGAGGAATAATGAATGCAACTGATGCTATTGAATTCTTTCTGGCAGGTGCGAGTGCTGTCCAGATTGGTACAGTTACCTTTATTGAACCGGATGCCCCTGTTAAGATATTGGAAGGTGTTGAGAAATATCTTAGTGAAAAGGGTGTTTCGGATATAAATGAGATAATCGGGTATCTCATCAAGCAGATCAAATAATCAATATATTTTAGTAATTTGTATTACTTACTGATTTTATCTTTAAATTTGTAAGTTTTTATATATTTATTGCATCAATTCTTAAATTTAGAGATATGTCAGAAAGTACACAGATTGATAATCTTGACAAAAAGATACTGGATATAATTACTAAAAATGCAAGAATCCCATACCTGGAAGTTGCCAGGGAGTGTGGTGTTTCCGGAGCTGCAATCCATCAGAGGGTTCAGCGATTGATTAGAATAGGAGTGATTAAAGGATCTGAATTTAAGGTAGATCCGGTAATGGTAGGATTTAAAACCTGTGCATATATTGGAGTATTCCTTGATCACCCCGGACATTTCAGAGAGGTAATAAAGAAGTTTAAGGAGATCCCTGAAATTATTGAATGTCACTATACTACTGGAAATTATTCACTTTTTATAAAGGTCTATACCCGCGATAATGAACATCTGAGAATGATCCTGACAGATACAATTCAGAATATATCAGGAATAGTAAGGACTGAAACCCTTATCTCACTTGAGGAATCTATTAACAGACAGATCCCTGTTCTCTCAAAAGAGTAATTAATTGATAATGATTAAGTCAGGAATGATGTCCTAAGTGAAGGACAATAGCTTCCATTATTGTGTCTGTAAAATGTGTATCATTTTTTTGATTTAAAATAAATTTATCATACATTTGCACTCGCAAAAACAAGGGAGGATTCAGTAGCTCAGCTGGTAGAGCACATCCCTTTTAAGGATGGGGTCCTGGGTTCGAGCCCCAGCTGGATCACAAAGCAGTCGAAAGGCTGCTTTTTCTTTAATTCCACACAAACCTTTCATAACATCATTATCGAGCCTTCAACTTTTACCTAATCCCAATCTGCGGCTATATCAAAATAACCTGGAACTTTTTTTCAGGTAAGTTGATCTCAGTATTTCTGAAGCATTTTAAATATTATATCTGCTAACATTTGATAATTATTCAGATAACTTATTTTAAGTTATTTTCGTGAAAAATTAACTATTTAATCTTTCTGATATGAAATCATTCAAAGACAAAGTAGTTATTGTGACCGGCGCTTCATCGGGAATAGGAGAAGCTGTAGCCCGCGAGTTTGCACTAAATGGCAGTAAGGTTATTCTTGCAGCCAGATCAGAGGAAAAACTCTCCCGTATCACATCTGAAATCAACAGGTTTAACAAAAATGCCTTTTACATAATAACCGATGTAAGTCGTGAGGAGGATTGCAGGAACCTGATTGAAGCCACTGTAAATAAATTCGGTACAATTGATATCCTGGTAAATAATGCCGGTATATCAATGAGAGCATCATTTCTGGATGTTGATCTTAAAGTACTCCATCGATTAATGGATGTAAATTTCTGGGGTACAGTATATTGTACCAAATATGCACTTCCTTATCTGATAGCCCAGAAAGGTTCTCTTGTGGGTGTATCTTCTGTTGCCGGATTCCATGGACTGCCCTGGCGAACAGGTTATTCCGCATCTAAATTTGCGATTCACGGTTTCCTTGAAACCATAAGGATTGAGCATTTAAAAAAGGGATTGCATGTTATGGTTATAGCACCGGGTTTTACAACTACCAACATAAGAAGGCGGGCTCTTCTGGCAAATGGAGAGGAGCAGGGAGATTCTCCAAGGGATGAGCATAAACTTATGCCGCCGGAATATGTGGCAAAATGGGTGATAAAAGGAATCAAAAGGAAAAAAAGGAATAAGCTGCTCACATGGGAAGGCCGCCTAACCGCCCTGTTTCAGAGAATTGTTCCTGACCTTGTTGACTGGGCATATTATTATGAGATGTCAAGGGAGCCCAAATTTCCTGTTAAATAGCACTTTACATTCTGATTATTTTAATAATGTAACAAATCATGCAGAGTTTTGTAATGTAATGTAATGTTCTTCGTCATACAGTTAAGACGTTAAACAATAACTATAACTACTATGAAAAGATCATTATTATTCATTTTAATTGTTCTGTTATCAGTGAACGCGAAATCTCAGAAAAGTGTTGATGCTTTATTCAGCAAATATTCGGGTAAAGACGGATATGTTACTATTACGGTTAGCGGAAATCTTTTAAAGTTCTCATCCTGTTTTGATGATGAAAACTGTATGCCTTCAAACATATCTGAGATAAGGATACTTGCTCAGGAGGACAAACCAGATAAGGATCAGGGCTTTGGTGGCATAATCCTGAAAGAGATTGATCTTCATGATTATGAGGAATTTATGAGAGTTAAAGAATATGATCAGGATTTCCGGATGCTGGTTAAGGCTGAAGGGCGAAAGTTTAAGGAGTTACTTCTTATTGCTGGTGGTGAGGATAATGCCCTTATACAGATAAAAGGAGAGATGTCTTATGATGAAGCTAAAAAGTTTTCAAAGGACCTTAAGAAAAACAATGGGCAATTTATTGATATGGATTCCAGGTAGTTATTATTGTCGTTATCTTTGGAAAGCTATATATAATTGCCTGATAATTTATGAGCCGGGAGGAATTCAGCAACCTTGTTCAGCAGCTTGGTAAAAAGTTGTACTATTTTGCCTTCCGGATATTACGTAACCAGGAGGAGGCGGAAGATGGGGTTCAGGAGGTATTTTTAAGACTCTGGAAAATGAATGAGAAGCTGGCCGACTACAGAAGTATTGAAGCATTGGCAACAACCATGACCAGAAACTATTGCATTGACCTTATCAGAAAGAACCGAAATATATCATTAATTGAGACAGATTCGGTATCATCTGGCAGCCTTACAGAAATATCTCCTCATGAAAGTATGGTCTTAAGAGAATCCAATGAAATTATCAGAAACATAATTGAAAATATGCCGGAGGCTTCCAGAGTGCTCATTAAGTTTCATGATCTGGAAGGTAAATCCTATGAAGAGATAGCAGAATCCACAGGGCAGAATATAAATACATTAAGAGTCAATATATCTCGTGCTCGTAAGCATATCAGGGATGAATTCAATAAGTACAATTATGAACGAAGAGGAAATAAAAAAGCTGCTGACTAAATTCTTTGATGGTGAAACCACTGAAAATGATGAAAAGCTGCTGCGGGCAATTTTCAATGATTCCAGTTGCCCGGGAGGTTTTGAAACAGAATGGGATTATGTCAGGTTCTGTCTGATTAACGGTACGGTTTCTGAACCATCAATTAATCTTGAGGATAGAATAGAAAAAGCTATTAATTATTCTGTTGGCAGTTCAGAAAAAGATAAGAGCAGAAAACGTTATCTGGTTTTTCTGAGCGGAATTGCAGCAACCGTACTTTTACTTTTTGGAACCTATTTTCTTATTGAAAGTCGTTACAAAATATATGATACTTATTCTGATCCTGAGATTGCGTATGCTGAGACTATGAAAATACTTATGGATGTTTCTACACGATTAAACAAGGGAACGAGTACTCTCGCACCTGTTGGCAGGCTAAATGCTATTACTGAAGAAAGTATGGAAAAGATAAATAATTCATCTTCAGTTATCAACGAATCATTATTGAAAATCAATGGTGCTTTAAAAACGACAACTATAATAAACAAAAGCAAAACTGAATCAGTTAATAAATAAAGATTTAAATATGAAAAGAGTATTATCACTTATTTGTGTCTTATGCCTTTCAGGAATTATGTATGGACAACGAAATCCTGTCGAGGATTTGTTTGATAAATATTCCGAGCGGGATGGATTTACCGTGGTTTCTATTTCCGGTAAAATGTTCAGTATGTTTTCAGATAAGGAGGAGCAGAAAGATGATGGAGCAAAGGTTATCAGTAATCTCAAATCTATCCGAATTCTTTCAGTAGAGGATTCTACACTGAATGAAAGCATCAATTTTTATAAGGAACTTGAAAAGCAACTGGACTATTCAGTATATGAGGAACTGATGGTTGTAAAGGAAGGCAAAAATACAACCAAATTTCTTACCATTCAGAAAGGTGATATCATAAAGGAACTGCTCGTAATTACAGGAGGTCCTGCTGGTAACTCACTCATTTCCATTAAGGGAGATTTAAATCTGAAAGCTCTTTCAGAACTCTCTAAAAACTCAGGTATACAGGAACTTGAAAAACTGGAGGATGTTGATAAAAAGGAGCAATAATTGATCCAAATGAATGCAACCTTGCTGTCAGAAGCCTTGTCATAGTTAAAACAGTTCCGATTTTCTGATGATTGGATCATTTTAACTATATTTGTAAATACATAAAAAAACAAAATTAATCTATGAACAGGCTGTTCAAACCCAGGTTACTGGCAACAATTATTATGTTCTTCTTTTCATTAATTATTGTTGTTGGTCAAATTGATAACTTTGATTTTCTGAAAGCAGGGGTCAAGGATGCTTCAAAAATAACAGAAGCATACATTGCCCCTTGGGCTAATGCATTTGGTGCAGGAGCTAACGGAAGCTGGTACAATACTGCCAAGCCTCATAAATTCGGAGGATTCGATATTACTCTTGGTTTTAATGTGGGGATGGTACCATCATCTGATGATACTTATGATGTTTCAAAAATCGGACTAACTGATTTCACTGGTACAGGGATGGCTCCAACAATATCAGGGCCGGATAAAGCAGGACCGACTCTTAGCAGTAAACCAATAAGCGGTATTGCGCCGGTCACATTCCAGACACCTCCCGGAACCAACTGGAAGTATATGCCTGTTCCTACCTTACAGGCCGGTATTGGTCTTCCACTTGGTACAGAACTGAAGATCAGATATATTCCAAAAATATCAATCAGTGATGGAAATATTTCATCATGGGGAGTTGGTCTTCTACATAGCATAATGCAATATATTCCGGGTGATGATCTCCTTCCATTTGATGTATCAGTATTTGGCGGGTACACAAAACTTACAGGTAATGTTCCAATTACACTTGATCCAGGAACACCACAATTTTATTCCTCAGCATATCCTGCAACTGCCTGGGATAACCAGAATTTTGAAATGATTGCCCAGGCCTGGAATGCTTCTGCAATCGCTTCATTGAATCTTCCTGTTTTCACCCTTTATGGAGGTTTGGGTTATTCAAGCACTGCTACAAATATCAATATGACAGGTAATTTTCCAATGCCTACTGTAAATCCAGCCCTCTCCACCACACAATATGTTTATGAAGATGCCGGTGTTGTAAAGAATTTTCCTGAGATTGAGGTTAAGAATTATTCAGGTTTACGCGCGAATGCCGGATTCAGGCTTAAATTTGCAGTAGTTACATTCCATTTCGACTATACTTGGGCACAGTATAGTGTGATTTCAGGAGGAATGGGAATCTCGTTCAGATAATAAAAATCAAAAATAAATCTGAAATCCCCGGGGTTCCCAAACTTCCCGGGGATTTTTTTTGGAATAATTAATTAGGTATAATGTAAATTCTTTTATGTCTTCAAACAGACAAAAAATATATTCAGCGTACAGAGCACTTCTGCTGGCATCAAGGAATACAGTTACCCCTGAAGAAACTCCTAAGATCAGGAAAGCTCTTGATCTTGCAGTAAGAGCAAGCGGTGATAAAATTACACTTACAGGCAAACCGGAGATCCTTCATGCACTTTCGGTAGCCAGAATTATCGCCGGTGAAATGGGGCTTGGTCTTACATCCATAATTACGGCATTATTGCACGATTCATATAATAATCTTCCTGTTGGTCATAAAGAACTTGAGCAGGAATTTGGAAGCAAAGTTGTCGGAATACTCCAGGGATTCTCCAGGATAACTGGCATAGATTCTATGCAGGCTTCATATCAGGCAGAGAATTTCAGAAAGCTTCTGCTTAGCCTTGCTGACGATGTACGTGTAATTCTCATCAAGCTTGTTGAAAGGATGGAATACATGAGAAACCTTGACAATGCCCCTGAAAAGGACAGACTGCCATTAGCCTCAGAGACCTATTTTCTTTATGCTCCGCTGGCACACCGGCTCGGTTTCTATAATATTAAATCAGAAATGGAAGATCTGGCTGTTAAGTATCTCGAACCAGAACACTACAAAAATATTGAGTTCAAACTCAAACAAACTACAGCTTCAAGAAATAAACTTATCAGGGATTTTTCAAGTCCACTGAACCAAAAGCTTGAAAAACTGGGCTTTAAATTCACCATCAAAAGCCGCACTAAATCAATACACTCCATAATGCTTAAAATGAAAAAGCAGGGAGTGGAATTTGAAGAAGTATACGATCTGTTTGCTGTACGGATAATAATCAACAGTGAACCGGAAAATGAAAAATCGGATTGCTGGAGAGCATATTCAGTAGTTACGGATCTGTACCAACCAAATCCAAGCAGAATGCGTGACTGGATCTCCGTTCCTAAATCAAACGGCTATGAATCGCTTCATACAACAGTAGTTGGTCCGCGTGGAAAATGGGTTGAAGTTCAGATCCGTTCAGCTAGAATGGATGAGATTGCTGAAAAGGGATTGGCCGCTCATTTCAAGTACAAAGGGATTAAAGGTGAGGGAGGACTTGATAACTGGCTTGCAAAAATGCGGGAAATCCTTGAATCAACAGAGAAAGAGGATAATGCTTTCATAGACCAGGTAAAATCAGGGCTTTACACAGATGAAGTGTTTGTTTTCACACCAAACGGAGACCTTCGTCAGTTGCCGGCAGGAGCAACTGTACTTGATTTTGCCTTTGATATTCATACAGCTGTTGGAGCTTCATGCGTGGGAGGAAAAGTGAATGGTAAAAATGTAACTATCAGACATGTCCTTCAGAATGGTGATCATGTTTCAGTTTTAAGGTCAAAAAGTCAGAAGCCAAAGCAGGACTGGCTGTCATTTGTTGTCACAAATAAAGCAAAGACCAAGATCAGGCAGGTGCTCAATGAAGAAAAGACAAAAGCTGCTGCCGAAGGGAAGGAAATATTGATGCGGAGAATGAAAAACTGGAAATTAGCCTATAATGATACGGTAATACAGCGCCTTCTGAACCATTATAACATTAAGTATGCTATGGATCTGTATTATCTTATAGCAAACGAGAAGCTTGAGCTTCTTGAAATTAAAGAAGTGCTTCTTAATCCGGAAGGCTCACAATCTAATGCTGAAGAACAGGTATCCGAGGAGAAGGAAATCAGGGAAATAAAGGCACCGCAATATTCTGATTTTCTTATAATTCAGGATAAGGTTGAAGGTCTCGATTATAAATTATCGAAATGCTGTAACCCAGTGTTTGGTGACAGTATTTTTGGTTTCGTGACAATATCCGAAGGTATTAAAATACACAGAAGCAGTTGCCCAAATGCCCATAATATGTTATCAAGGTATCCATACAGGCTGATAGCTGCACGATGGTCAAAAGCTGCAAACATACCATCTTTCATTGCATCGGTTAAAATAACAGGGGTGGAGGATATAGGTATTGTAAATAAAATCGCTGATATTATTGCCGATCATAAGGTTGCAATGAGGAGTTTCAACTATAATATTAATGACGGATTATTTGAAGGAGTACTTAATATAATGGTTTCCAACAGTGATGTTCTTCATACGATTATACGAAAAATATCAGGATTAAAAGGAATTGTAAAAGCTTTACGTACAGATAGTAACTGATGATTATTAATACCTCTGGTCAGGTTTAACCGGAAGCCTGGCCATCTTTTCAACTTCAAGAGACGGAAATCCGAATTCCTCAACAATTTTTCCAAGAAGCAGGTATGTTCCGCTTCCCTTGAAAGGCCATGATTTCAAAGACTGGGAAAAATGAACAGTGTCAAAAAAGCTCCCTTCGGCATCTATGAAGCATCCGAAGTTCATCCAGTCATTCTTTGCTGTCTTAATATATTTCACTGTAACAAGGTGTCCTACCATCCTTACTGTACGGCCTGTATATTCGATCATTCTATGTGCAGTAATCTCACCCCTGAATGATGTTTCCAGCATATCGAACCAGCTCACGGTAACGGGAAATCCGAATAACTCTATCTCATCATATACATCTTCTGTTTTGCTCTGCACCAGCTCAGGAAGTACAAATTTTTTAACAGGAGAGGAGAAGAGCGGGCGTATATTCTCAGACTTGTTCTTATTTATCATCATATGGGCTTCCCACAGGAGTACAGACTTGTTCTTACCTGTGAATCTGAAGGCACCTGCTTTTATAAGCAGGATTACCTGCTCAAGTCCGGGAGCAACCCTGGTAACAAAGTCGTTAAGATCTTTGAAAGGACCTGCTTCGTTCCGGACAGTTTCGATAGACTGGGCAAGATTGAATTCGAGACTCATTATATGTATAAAACCTATGTATATGTCTGTTCCATAGATACATGTCTTGTATTTGCTCATATTAACACAGGGGAGTTCAATACTGGCACCGTATCTTCGTGCTTCGTGAACGTATACCCATGTCCGGTAGAAGCCTCCGAAATTATTTATAACTGCAACCATGAACTCCAGGGGGAAATGGGCTTTCAGATAGAGGCTTTGGAAACTCTCAACAGCATACGATGCTGAATGCGCCTTGGAGAAAGAGTATCCGGCAAACGACTCGATCTGTCTCCATACCTCACGTGTTACCTCTTCACTATAACCCTTCTGACGGCAGTTGAAGAAAAATTTGTCGACTATGCGCTGCATTTCCTGCTTCGATCTGAATTTCCCGCTCATTGCCCTTCTCAATGTATCGGCATCGGCCAGATCAAGTCCCGCAAAGTGGTGGCATACTTTCAGAACATCTTCCTGGTAAACCATCACTCCGAATGTTTCTTCAAGCTGCTCCTTCATTACAGGATGTATATATTCGAATTTGTCAGGATTGTGGAACCTGTAGATATATTGCTTCATCATACCCGACCGTGCTACTCCCGGCCTGATCACCGAGCTTGCAGCAACAAGGGATGTGTAATTGTCGCACTTCAGTTTTTTCAGCAAACCTCTCATTGCAGGACTTTCCACATAGAAGCATCCCTTGGTCTCTCCGTTTCTCAGATATTCTTTTACCAACTGATCTTCCTTAAATTTATGGATAGCATGTACATCAACATCTATTGCCCTGTTCTGAAGTATTATCTCGGCACTTTCACGTATATGGCCTATTCCTCTCTGACTGAGTATATCAAGCTTTTCAAAACCAATCTCCTCTGCAGTGTACATATCCCATTGCGTTGTGGGAAATCCTTTAGGTGGCATGTCGAGTGCTGTATAGCAGGTGACGGGATCCTCGGATATAAGTATGCCTCCTGCATGAATGCTTCTCATATTCGGGAAATCAGCTATCTTAAGGCCTGTTGAAAATATAGTTTCGGTTATTTCGTTTCTGTTAGTATCAGAAGAAGGATTATCGATCAGGCAATCAATCTCTTCCTTCGGAAGTCCGTGTACCTTGCCAAGTTCCCTTACGATCGACTTACCCCGGAATGTGTTTATAGTTCCAAGAAGGGCTGTATGGCTGTAACCATATCTCTTGAATATATAATCGATCACTTCATCTCTTTCCTTCCAGGAATAATCTATGTCAAAATCGGGGGGACTGCTTCGTTTCGGGTTGATGAACCGTTCAAAGTAAAGGTTCAGATCAATGGGGTCAACATTGGTGATTTTCAGGCAGTAAGCAACTACAGAATTTGCACCGCTTCCTCTGCCAACATGATAAAATCCGCGGGCCATCGAGTATCTTACAATATCCCAGGTAATAAGGAAGTAGGCAGAGAAACCCAGCCTGTCAATTATTTCAAGTTCATGAGCGACTCTCTTTTTTGCCTCATAGTTTTTCTTCCCGTAGCGATACACCATTCCGTCCCAGGCAAGCTTTTCAAGCAAAAGCTTGTCATCATATCTGCTGGCTGAGTAAAGCTTCTTGTTCTTGAGACTCTCACTGTCAAAGTAAAGATCACAGTCGGTGATGAGATTTGCAGTGTTTTCAACAAGCCAGGGATGTTCTTTTTTTATATTTTCAAAATACCCCGGATCTTTGAAAAATTCCTCCTCCCCGGCGCATTGTGAAGGCTTGAGATGGCTTAGAAGAATATTATTATCAACAGCTCTCAGGCTGCGATGAATGAATATATCTTCAGGTTCAGCATATGTTACCGGGTGAAGAAGCACCATTCTGTTCCTTTTTAATGAAGAATTCATGGTGATAAGTTTGTTTCTCTCACCTGGTGTTATCCCTGTCCGTTCGTTATCATACAACTCCCTTCCGGGTGTTTTTGTATGATGGTATATGGTGTATGCTTCAGAGAATTGCGGGGCAGGGAACGGTATTGGTGTCTTGTTGATATTATGTTCTGAAAGAAATTCATTCAGTTCCCTTAACCCCTTGTTATTTCGTGCAATACATATGTAAAGCAGTTCATTGTCGTTGCGGAATTCTATACCGGCAACAGGCCTCACACTGTTCTTTCTGCATTCTGCTGCAAAGTCGGGTATGGCAGTTGAATTATTTATATCGGTCAGAACAATGGTTTCAGCTGAAGCAGACTTTGCTTTTTTCACAAGCTGTTCAACGGACATTGTCCCGTAGCGAAGGCTGTAATATGAGTGGCAATTGAGATACATTTATACTTATGTTGCTTTTGTTGCTGGTTACTGGTTGCTGGTTAAAACTACACATTACCCAGCACCCAGTACCCAGTACCTAGTACCAGTACCCCCTGAGACGTTCTTCCATCATATTCTTCTCTTTCAGTGCGTTTTCGAGCTGTCGGATGGCTTTTTCCTCTTTTTCGTCCAGAGTCATAACACCGGAGGCTCTCTTTACCGCATCCCGTCCGAAACGCCTGCGCAGTCTGTCCATGGCCAGGTAGAGGTTTACCTTTTCAGGTGTATCGTCAAACATGTCGAGCTGCTGGACTCCTCTTACCATATGGCTGAATCTCACACCAATGAGTCTTATAAGCATTCTTCTCTGGTAGAGCCTTGAAAAGAGCTCTTTGGTTACATCGGCAAGCACATGGTCGAATGATGTGTAGGGTATTCGTTTCTGAAGAGTGTGGGTGTCAAAGTTTGAATACCTTATTTTAACAGTGACACAGGATGTGAGTTTTTCCTGCTTCCTGAGTTCAAATGCAATTTTCTCAACCATGCTTACAAACAGCTGGTTAAGCCTCACCATGTCGGTGGTATCCTTGTCAAAGGTATGTTCGGTACTTATAGATTTCTGTTCAGTGTAGCTGAATACAGGTGTTGAATCTATTCCATTGGCTTTCTTCCATATATCAATACCATTTTTACCCATAAGTTTCTCCAGCATCTCAGCGGGAATATTCCGAAGAGTAAAGATCGTTGCTATTCCCATTGAACGGAGCAGATGGTATGTCTTCTGACCTATCATGGGGATCTTGTTTATCGACAAAGGATCGAGGAAGGGGAGTACAAGCTCTTTCTGTACCTCTCTTTCTCCGTTCGGCTTTGCCTCGCCTGTTGCGATCTTCGATACAGTCTTGTTTACCGACAGTCCTATCGAAATTGGCAGACCTGTTTCCTGCATTATAAACCGTCTCAGCTCATGCGACCATTTGTAACATCCGTAGAAGCGGTCCATGCCTGTAAGATCGATATAGTGCTCATCAACAGATGATTTCTCATAGACAGGTGACCTCTCAGCTATTATTTCGGTTACAATATTTGAGTAGTTGCTGTAAAGCTCCATGTCGCCGCGTATTATGATGGCATCGGGACACATATTCCTGGCAAGCTTCATGGGCATTGCGGAGTTAACTCCGTATTTGCGGGCCTCATAGCTGCAGCTTGCGACCACTCCACGGTCAGACAGACCACCGATTATCACCGGCTTCCCTATGAGCCTGCTGTTCTTCAGCCTCTCCACCGATACGAAGAAAGTATCGAGGTCGAGGTGCAGTATGGAACGTTCTATGTTGCCGGAGAGTATCATAGTGTAAAAATCATCAGGTATATAACTCTGTGGGTGGAGTTTAAGATTGCCACGCCCTACTGCGTAGGGCTCGCAATGACTGTCATATAAGGTTAATTCCAGTTAACGCTAAACAGAAGTAATTGTAATAGCGCAGTCATTGCGAGGAGCGAAGCGACGAAGCAATCTTATGGTCCATATCCAATAATTCATTAAAAAAATTCTGTTTTTCTTGTATATATTATAATTATATTTTATTTTTGATTAAAAATTAATCAATTCAATGATTACAATATAATCAATTTCTAATTATGTACTTTGCTTCCAACATAAAATTTTTAAGAAAAAGGAGAGGGCGGACCCAGGATGATGTGGCATTTGCCCTGAACCTGAAACGTTCAACGCTAAGTGGCTATGAGAACGGTGTTGCTCAACCCGGAATTGAGATACTTATCTCATTTTCAGGATATTTTAACATATCCATCGATACAATCCTGAAACTGGATATATCAAAACTCTCGGAAAGCCAGTTGGGAGAACTGGAACGAGGATATGATGCATATGTTAAAGGCAGTAATCTCAGAGTGCTGGCAACCACAGTTAACTCCCGCAACAGGGAAAACATAGAACTGGTACCGGAGAAGGCAAAGGCTGGCTATACCACAGGGTATGCAGATCCTGAATATATCGGTGAGCTGCCGGTATTCACACTGCCATTTTTGTCTGACAAAAAGAAATACAGAACATTCCAGCTGAAGGGCGATTCGATGCTTCCTATACCCGATGGTTCGTGGGTGACCGGAGAATATCTTCAGGACTGGATGGATATTATAAGCGGAAAGGCATATATTGTTTTTACACTCGATGACGGAATTGTCTTTAAGGTAGTTGAAAACAATCTCAAAAAAGACGGGAAGCTTGTTCTCTATTCCCTTAATCCTGTTTATGAGCCATATGAGGTTCATGTTAATGAGGTTAAGGAAATATGGAAATTTGTAAATTATATCAGCAGTGAGTTGCCTGATCCTGTTTTACCTGAAAAACAGCTTATGCAGGCTGTTGCAGGGATGAAGCATGATCTCCAGCGTATCAAAGCGAGGCTGGGTAGTGAAATTTCCGATATAGATGAGGAGAAATAGACAGAAGCCGGAAGCCGGAAGCCGGAAGCCGGAAGCCGGAAGCCGGAAGCCGGAAGAA
>CALMJY010000235.1 GCA_937864815.1 uncultured Bacteroidota bacterium | reverse complement strand
GATTTTTAGAACTTAGAGCTGCAACAGTATGGTGAAACCTAGTTGTATCCTGATGACCGGCTTCAACTTTAGGGAAACCGTTTCCTTCTCCGATGAAATCTTTTACGGTGGTTTTCTTTTTCCTTGCGGGTTTGGGGAATATTGGATTTTTTGTTAACCGGGAAGCAAGTAAAGTAAACCTTTTCCTTGTCTGAGGCACACCGTAATCATTTAAGTTTACATTCTTAAAAGTCACTTTGTAACCCTTGCTTTCAAGACCATCAACAAATTCAGAAAGACCGCTTTCTTCTTTTCGGCTCGCAATTCCAGGGACATTTTCCACAACAACATATCCGGGCTTGAAATATTTTACAAATCGATTGAACTCTATGAGAAGAGATTTAGATTGTTCCGACTTTTTCTTGTCGGTCCTAATTATTGACCAGAATTGACAGGGGCTACACCCTATAAATAGAAGATTATCATCCTTTTTTCTCAGGCCCAATTCTTTTTTAAGTTCTTTCTCTTTCAGATTATAAACATCTGCAAGAATAAATTTTGACCCTTTGTTGTTAACCTCATAAGTCTCTTTACAATTAGGATCGTTGTCAATTCCGGCAATGACTTTAATCCCAGCGAGAGTCATACCTTTTGTCATTCCTCCTCCGGAACAAAAAAAATCTACTGCCTTAATTGCGTTTTTCTGCATTGAATAGCTTGGTCAATTTTCTCAATACAAAGTAAAGTATTTTTTTCAATTTCTTTACCCCAGAATCTTAGGACTAGCCAGCCTTCACTTTTCAGCTTCTTATTAACTTCAATATCTCGTTCAATATTCCTTGATATCTTCTTATACCAAAAATCAATATTTGTTTTGTGTTCGCGTTTTCTTTTATCCCACTCTTTTCCGTGCCAAAACTCACTATCACAAAATACAGCAACCTTTAATTTTTTAAATACAAAATCAGGTTTCCCAAAGACGGAGTTGTCATTTTTTCTATATCGATAGCCTTTCTCCCATAAAAATTTACCTAAAGTAGTCTCAATTTTCGACCCCTTATTTCTTACAGACTGCATATTTCTTTTCCGTTGTTCCTTGGTAAGCTTGTCCATCCTTGTAACTACAAAATATAAATATAGTAAATATATTTGGAATATATATCAATATAATTTATATATTTGTATTTCATATTAACCATAATTGACATATGGATTCATTTAAGCGGCTAAGATTTGAAAAGGTTGCCTCTAAAAGAGTACAAAAAATTATTGATTTATTGAGATTATTAGGTAACTGCTCAAATAGAAACAATTATGAATATTCGGAAAAAGATGTGGAATTGATGTTCAGGGAAATTAATAAGATTTTGAAGGAAACGAAAGTACTTTATGATAAGAATCTCAACAAGTCATCTAGCGGCGGCTTCAAATTTATAAAATAAAATCTCATGGAAAAAGGGTGTAAATGGTACTTCGGAAACGAAGGCGGTGTAGATATTGGGCCTAATGACCCGATACATCAAACATATAAAGGGAATCCCTATTATTCAATAGTCAGGGAAGCAATTCAAAATTCCCTGGATGTAGTCAACGATAATTTATCTCCGGTTAAGGTCAATTTCACATACTTCGATTTAGATAGGGTCAATTACCCTGGCTTGTTTCAATTAGAAGAACACATTATCAAGTCTAATGAATTTTATAAAAATAACAGAGATGCCAAAATTCTTTTTGATGGAATGCTCTCATATTTAAATGGCACAGAGAAAGGCAAGAAGAAACTTAAAATTTCATGTCTAAAAATTTCCGATTCGAATACTAAAGGGATGCCATATGTTCAAAGTGAAACTGAATCACCATTCTATGCTTTTTTAAGGTCAAAAGGGGTTAGTATAAAAATGATAGGCGGAGCAGGAGGATCCTTCGGTTTTGGAAAGGGAGCTTATTTTGTTTTATCACCAATAAAAACAATAATTGTGTCTTCAAGAGATACCAACAATAATGTCTACTTTGAAGGGGCAACTTGGCTTACAACCCATAGGAATGGGAATGGGGAAAAGTTAACTGCATATGGATTTTATGATAATAATAGCGGCGAACCCACGGTAATTGAAGATAACATCCCAGAAATGTTTAGAAGGGAGGAAATCGGTACGGATATTAATATTATTGGTTTGTGGGAGGATGTCGACAGAAACAGGTTGATGGTAAAATCTGTACTTAATAATTTTTGGCTTGCGATTCACGATAAGAACCTCATCGTAAAGATAAATGATATCATAATTAGTAGAGAAAATCTCGAACAAATAATTGATGAATACTTTCCAAATGAATATGAAAGCGGAAACGCAAGTGACATTGAGACCTGGAATCCTAAACCCTATTATAAAGCAGTCAAATATTCAGGTGCGAATGACCAATTTCAAATTTTTACGGAGGAACTTGAAATTCTTGGCAAGGTGAGGCTGTACGTTTATTTGGAAAAGGGACTTCCAAATCGGACTTCCTTTTTCAGAAAACCTAAAATGGTAGTATTTAAGAGAACAAACAGAAAAATAAACGGGTACGCCGCAGTCTTTATTTGTGACGATGAAAACGGTAATGAAATTCTAAGACAATTAGAAAATCCCGCACATAATGAATGGAGAAAGGAGAACCATCAGACAGAAGGTAAGATTGATACCATTGCAAGAAAAGCAGAGCTGGAATTAAGTAATTTCATTAATTCGAAGCTGGATTCACTTTCAAAAACAAACACAAGTAAGAAAGTTGCATTTCTGGGTTTGGAGGATTATTTATCTATCCCCGAAGACCTACTGGAAAAGGATGAGGATTCGGATTTAAGAGGTGAGACAGAGAACAAGACAGGTGATTTATCCACCGGTATTACCAAAGATGAGACAGGTATGCAAACAACCGATATCGAAAATCCTGTCTCGATTAAACCAAAGATTAAAACCAAAACAGAAATAAAAGGAGCTGAAGATGTCATACCTGATGCAGAAGGAGCTTTAGAAGTAACTTACGGACAAGGCGAAAGTGCAAATGGTCAAGAGCATCCAATACCTCCTGGGTCAGATGACCTAAATAGAGGATCTTCAACTGATGTACCAACTGAGAGCAAAGTATTGAAGAAAGTACGTTTAAGTGTTGCTGCCCAAAGGGAGGACGGGTTTCTATACCATTATTTAATTATAAAATCTGATGAAGATATCACAAATGCTGAAATAGAATTACTGGTAAGTTCAGATAATGACAAAGACGATGGAATTGCACTTGCATCAAGTGACAATGGTAATGTTGATAAGAATAAAATTCTGAATGCTATGTTATTTTCCGGCAAGAATGTTATTAAAATAAAATTTGCAGACAACCTTAAGCATACTGTTAAAATTAAGACCTATGAGATTCAATGATGTTTCTTTTCCGCATCCCGTTTTGGGTGTCGGAGATGCAATTAATAGTACAATAGGATTTAGCCCCGAACCGGAAATTTTATCTGAGGGTAATTCTTACGCCATCAGCGTGATGTGCGAACATAATAATCCGGATATTGAAAGACTATTACAGATGGGTGTTGTTGAATACTATTGCGAAGCTACCTGTTCAAATACCCTATTTCGAGATTGTTTTAAGAGCGACAATAATCAAATCAAGTTCGAAATTGAGAAAAAACTAGTAAAAGGGAAGGTCAGTTTTACCTGTCTAATCGTTGCGAAGACATCAATTGCAAATTATTCTAACAGTTTGTCTCATCCTGATTATGAAGGATACAATTTTGATATTGAACCTGGAGATGTATTAGCCTTCTTTGGGAAATTTGAATTCGATGCTGATATCAAATATGAAAAGCTTAAGGCAGTATCGACATTTATGGAAGTAGTTGAGAATAAAGACCCAAATGCAATATTCACAAACTATGATTTTTCTAAAAGTAAGATTGAGGTGCAGCTTCCGACTCAGGAATATATGATATTTGCGAATGAAAGTATTTCAAAAGAAACCAAATTTGCCCCTATTTTTCATTCATCAATTGTTCAAAATGCTTTAGTATCGGCGCTATATAATTTTGAGGCAAACAAAGATTGTTTGTGGGCTAAAGTAATCGATTATCGTCTTAGGAATGAAAAACAGTTTGCATCCCTATCAATAAATGAAAATGAAGACATTCCTGAAATAGCCCAGAAATTACTTGGTAACCCATTTAAGAGGTTGATATCGGAATTGCAGGTCATTGTTGAACAACCAAACGAAACTGAAGATTATTAAGATGGAAAAGCAATTGATTTTTCGAGAAAAATACTTGTTTCAACTCAAAAAAAACATTGAGGATGGAACATCTGTGGAATTATACAGGAGTAACGAGTTTATCTATGATAAGAAGGAGACTCTGATGATGCCAAATATCAGAAAACCGGAAAACCTCTCACTGAGACTCAATGTTCAGAGTGATTTTGAATCTGCAATTCAACTTTATGAGGCTTTTAAGAATCTTGAACCAATTCAAGCCTCAGATGAAAGGCTTTGGACATACCTATCTCACGTTGATTTATACCCTTATATGATTAAAAGGTGGAATTCAGCTTACTTGGGAACGGCCAAGGATAGTAGAAGCTATATTTTTGATCATTGGTTTCTAAAATCAACAATTCATAGCGAGTTACTTAGGCATGCTTTATCAGGGTTATGGTGGGCTGTGTTTTTATCGGTGGACGAAACAAGAGGAGATAAGTACGAATTAACTGAGATCTTATTTCGCCAATTAGACTTCCCAACAAGGACCTTAGGTTCTTATAATTTAGGGCGCCATAAGGAAGCAGTAATAGGAATCTTGGACTTTATTAAAGAAAATGAAGGGTTGTTTAAAAACGCTTTCGAGGATAAGACAAGGTATATAACTAAGCATCTTAACTTAATTGGCGGCGTTAAGCCTATTTCTTATTATGGCCGCCAATTTTTTAAAAACGAACTGCAAAAAATTTCGACTAACATAGCTGCTTTATATTAGGATCCTAATCCCTTGAATTTTTAATAATTTTCCTGGAAAATTTTTCTGGAATATTCCGATTTAACAGATGTTAGTCTCCCCCCGGATTACAATTCAGTGTATGCCTCTGGCAATCTGGGATACGGAGCCCAGCGGAGGCGACCGGGGGCTCGGATTATAAAATTATACGGTGCCGATACTTTTATATTAATTCTGAAATCAAATAATCGTATGTTTATTTATTATAGCACAAACAGGGGGAGGCAGAGGCTTTTTAAGGTGAAATTGACCCTAAGGATTATTTTGGGGAAGGATTTTTTACAGGTAAGCCTCAATACTCTTTACAATACCTTGCTCAATATCTATTTTACGGCGTTTTCACGATTCTCTGCAAAAGCCGGAAATTTAACCACATACAGCCGGTCATTATAATAATTTGGGATTTGTCTATATATCAAAAGATTAACTTCGGTTACAGATGGTCAATTTAATCAGGCTACAAATGGTCAAAGTCACCAGCTTTTCCAATCAGGAGTTATTAAATTGGATATCCTGGGCAAAGGGTAAGGTGGATTGGTATGATCACTGTTTAACAAGAATGATCCAATCTTTGATGACCATGATAAGGGGTTAATATTTGGTGCTTTCCTTAAAGAATGGATATAGTACCCGCTAGAATGGTGGCAGATTTTACCTTTCTATAAAGGATTCACTAAAAAAGTCAGAAATTATTGGAAAATCTTCTGGAAATTCTGGAAGACTTTTTAATGATTTTCTGTTATTTAAGGTTTACCGGTAAAACTTGAATTTTCTTAAAAAAAATCGGCAAAATTTTGATCAAGAAATTGAGGTGTATTTCTGAATTATGATTTAACAATTAGGGCAATTGCTTCCAATCTGCTTCCAAGAATAAATAAGAAAACCCGTAAGTTATTCTCTTACAGGCTTCTGTATTTCTGCTTTGTAGCGGAGGGAGGATTCGAACCCCCGACCTTTGGGTTATGAGCCCAACGAGCTACCACTGCTCCACCCCGCACTATCTTTTGTGAGGTTTGGGTTATGAGCCCAACGATCCGCCAGCCGGCGGATCCACCCCGCAATGTGGTTGCAAAGGTAATCGATATAATCTAATTGCCAAAAAAAAGTGAAATAAATTGCTTTGCCTGACGCCTGTAGCCGGAATTCAAATTATTGCTAATTTTGCCCTATTTCCATGTTACTAACTGAAAAACAGATAAAACCATGCCAAGAGTATTCAAAGCTACAGAGATTGAAAAGGAAGAGAAAGAGGTAAAACGCGATTATCTCGACCGGCATATGCCTCATGTATTTTGTGCTGATGAAGTAAAACGAGGCGAAAAATTCGAAATTAAAGTTCGGCTTGGAGAAGAATATGTTCATCCCGATGATGCTGATCACTTTATAAGCGTTATTCAGCTATGGAACAGGGAGACTCTTCTCGCCGAAGCCCGATATACTGCCGGAGTGTATGGTCATAAGCCTAACCATTTTGAAATAGATTTCTATATCGTCGCTCCCGAAGTGTCGATGAACCTCTCGGCAATGGCTGTATGTACCAAACATGGTCTTTGGCAAAGTGAAGATAAGCCTGTTAAAGTAATTTAACCGGTAGCCGGTAGCCGGTAACCGGTTGCCGGAAATTATTATCTTTGCACCCTGTTATAAATCATTATGGCAAAAAGCGAAGGCAAGAAACGAACCTGGCGCGATAAATACAGGTTTTCAATAAGCAACGATGCCACTTTTGAAGAGGTATGGAGAGTACGGTTGACTCAGTATTCTGCATTCCTTCTGATTACATTTCTCGTCTTGTTTATCATCGGGGCCACAACTTCTCTTATTGCATTCACTAACCTGCGTGAGTTTATCCCCGGATACCCCGATGTTACAATGCGCAGGAACATTCTTATGAGCGCGATCAGGCTCGACTCGCTTGACCGGGAACTTGAATTAAGGGACAAATATTTTGCCAATATAAGTGCAATTATCCAGGGTAAGCAACCAGCCGAAATAATTGTCAGGCAGGATTCCACCAGGGATTATGGAGCTATTGCTTTCAGGAATTCTCCCGAAGACTCAGCACTGAAAGCAAGTATCGAAAAAGAAGAACAATTCAATCTTACCCTTGGACTTGAATCGCATGAATCTGTTACCGGATTATCAGGAATGCACTTCTTTCCTCCTGTTAAAGGAATCATTTCAGGGCGCTATGATGTCAGGACCAGACATTTTGGAACAGATATAGTTACAAAACCAAAAGCTGTTGTTTCTGCAGCTCTCGACGGAACAATAATATTCACCGGATGGACTATGGAAACCGGTTATGTCATTGAAATTCAGCATCCGAATAACGTTGTTACCATTTATAAGCATAATGCAAGTCTCCTGATGGAGACCGGAGACCTTGTGAGAGCCGGCGAACCAATTTCTGTTGTCGGTGATTCAGGTGAACTCTACACTTCAGGCCCTCATCTCCATTTCGAAATATGGTATAAGGGTAATCCTCTTGATCCTGAAAAGCATATTTTATTCTAATATCCTGCGGATTAATGGCTGAAAGAGTTGCGATATTGGGATCTACAGGATCTATTGGTACACAGGCGCTTGAAGTAATCTCAAAGTTTCCTGACAGGTTCAGTGCCGAAGTTCTTGTGGCAGGTAACAATTATGAAATTCTTGCGAGGCAGGCACTTCAGTTCCATCCCGATGTTGTTGTTATCGGAAATACAGACCATTATCCACAGCTCAGGGAGATCCTCAGGGACACAAATATTAAAGTTTACGCGGGAAGCGAGGCCGTCGAACAGGTTGTGACATCTTCCAGGGTTGATGTGGTTCTTGCATCAATTGTAGGATATTCAGGATTGAGATCAACAATTGCAGCGATTAAAGCTGGAAAGAAAATTGCCCTGGCAAATAAGGAAACTCTTGTTGTTGCAGGAGAGATTATTGAGAAACTTACACGGGAGTCAGGCAGCCGGATCCTGCCTGTGGATTCAGAACATTCAGCCATACTGCAATGCCTTACCGGTGAGACGGGAAACCCGGTGGAATATATTTCCTTAACTGCATCCGGGGGACCCTTCCTTCATTATTCAACGGAACGGCTCCATGAGATAACTCCAAAACAAGCCCTAAGACACCCTAACTGGGATATGGGCAGTAAGATCACCATCGATTCTGCCTCACTGATGAACAAGGGTCTGGAGGTGATAGAAGCCAGGTGGCTTTTCGATCTTTCACCGGATCAGATCAGAGTTGTGATACATCCTCAGTCAATTATACATTCACTGGTCCATTTTGCTGACGGATCGGTGAAAGCTCAGCTTGGAATTCCCGATATGAGAGTTCCTATTCTGTATGCTCTTACTTATCCTGAAAGACTCCCTACTGATCTGCCACGACTCAATCTGGTTAAGACATGTTCCCTGACTTTTTCAGAACCCGATTTAATAAAGTTCAGAAATCTTTCCCTTGCATATGATGCACTCAGAGAGGGAGGTAATATGCCATGTATTCTGAATGCTGCAAACGAGATTGCCGTAAATGCATTCCTGAACGGGCAGATAGCATTTACACAGATGCCTGACGTTGTTCAATTCTCAATGGAGAAAACGGAATTCCGCTCCTCTCCTGATATAGAGTTTCTTGAATTTTCAGACAGATCTGCACGAGATGTTGCAAATAGTTATATTAGTAAACTTAATATTTGAAAATGACAGTACTTATTAAAATACTGCAATTTGTCCTGAGCCTTTCAATTCTTGTAATAATACATGAACTCGGACATTTTATAATGGCCAAGTATTTCAGGACGAGGGTGGAAAAATTCTATCTCTTCTTCGACCCGTGGTTTGCCCTTTTCAAATTCAAAAAAGGAGAAACTGAATATGGCGTGGGCTGGCTGCCTCTTGGAGGATATGTTAAGATCTCCGGAATGATAGACGAATCAATGGATAAGGAGCAGCTTAAGCAGCCCCCTCAGCCATATGAGTTCAGGTCCAAAAGCTCGTGGCAGAGACTGCTTATTATGACAGGTG
The DNA here is from genome assembly GCA_937864815.1 of uncultured Bacteroidota bacterium. Lineage (GTDB taxonomy): Bacteria > Bacteroidota > Bacteroidia > Bacteroidales > VadinHA17 > LD21. Next base: position 37,272 of record CALMJY010000235.1, on the reverse strand, counting down.
GGGTGTTATTCAATTTCATTCTGGCAATGCTGATTTTCGTTTTTGTCCTTTTTGCATGGGGCGAGACATACCTGCCGACAGCCAATGTTAAGTATGGAATAGTAACTGACTCCGTTGGTTATGCAATAGGTCTGAGGAACGGAGATAAGATTTTATCTGTGGATAATCAGCCGGTTGAAAATTTCATGCAAATCACAAGTGAAATTGTGCTTAACGATAAAAAGACTATTCAGGTAGACAGGAACGGTGAGTTGCTGAATATTGTGATTCCAAAGGAATATATACCAAAAATGCTGAAAGGCAGGGGACATATAACATACCGTACCCCTTTTCAGGCAATGAAGATAAAGTCATTTTCAAAGAAATCACCTTCACAGGAAGCCGGAGTACTCGCTGGTGATGAGATCATCGGGATCAACGGACTTACTTTTACATATTCCGATGAATTTCAGACATATCTTAAAACAAATTCAGGAAAACCCATTTCACTCGATATAATTCGTAACGGAAATTCCCAGAAGCTTACTGTTACGCCTGATGAAGATGGATTGCTGGGGATTTATTATACTGGGAGATCACTGGATCAGGTTTTTGAAATGAAGACCATAGAATATGGATTCTTTGAATCAATACCTGCAGGAATAGCCAAAGGATTCAGGACAATTGCTGATTACCTGAAGCAATTTAAGTTGTTATTCTCCAAAGACACAAAAGCATATGAATCGCTGGGAGGTTTTATTACAATAGGAAACATATTCCCCGGAGTGTGGGACTGGCAGTCTTTCTGGGATCTTACGGCTTTCCTCTCAATCATACTGGCTGTGATGAATATACTGCCGATACCTGCCCTTGACGGTGGTCACGTTATGTTCTTATTGTATGAAGTGGTTACAGGAAGAAAGCCAAGTGATAAGTTCCTGGAATACGCACAGATAGCAGGCATGGTCATACTGTTTTCACTGTTGATATTGGCAAATGGTAATGATATTATGAGGCTTATAAGAAAATAGTATTAATTTTGTGCTGATTTGGTAATGATTAAAGTATTTATAACTTTGCATAAATTCTAAAACTAAAAGAGATGGGAAAGATAGGAATGACTGAGATTATTCTCATATTGCTTGTTGTGGTTCTTCTTTTTGGCGGACGTAAGATTCCGGAACTCATGAAAGGTATCGGTCAGGGTATGAAAGAATTCAAAAAGGCATCAAAATATGACCCTGCTGCTGACGATAATAAGGAAGTTGCTTCAAAAGACAAATTTTAATCTTAAAATATTATTTGAAAGGTGTCCTTAGGGGCACCTTTTTTTTTAACGTAACTGTTAAAAAAGATTAAAACTAAAATTTGATGCTGAGACTGTCTCAAAAGCCTCTTTTTCTATATCCACCCCCAAACCCCCCAGGGGGGGCTTTCAAATCCACTGATTTTCAATAAGTCCCCATTGGGGGATTTAGGGGTAAAATCAGACTTATGAAACAACCTCTTTTAATCAGGTCTGGAATCAGGCCACGATTGCATCCCGATAATTATCGGGACGGCGCCAGCTTATAAGCGGCTCTATATCAGTTCATACTTCTGATTCCTCCTGCCCGGAACAAACCCTGCCTCACGGATTATTGACTGCATCTCTTCAGCATTGAACCTGTTTCCTCCGCCTGCAGAGCTGACAACATTTTCTTCAATCATTATTGAACCCAGATCATTAGCACCGGCATGCAGTGAAAGCATACCTATTTCCTTGCCAACAGTAAGAATAGAAGCCTGTATGTTGGTGATATTGCATAGCATTATCCGGCTTATAGCGATCATTCTCAAATAATCGTATCCTGTATAACTGCTCTTTACTCCGTATTTCACTTTCAGGTTTGTTCCCTCATCCTGGAATGGCCAGGGAATAAAGGTTACAAATCCATAACTTCCTGATGGTTTCTCTGCCTGAAGATCCCTTAGCCTTATAAGATGTTCAATTCTTTCTTCAACAGATTCAATATGACCATACATCATGGTAGCAGATGTAGGCAGATTCAGAATGTGTGCTTCTCTCATTACACCAAGCCATTCTTCAGTTGTTGCTTTAGCGGGCGAGACAACTTTACGGACTCTGTCAGAGAGAATCTCAGCACCTGCACCCGGCAGTGAATCCAGACCGGCATCGATAAGCATGACAAGCACATCACGGAATGAAATTTTCTCTTTCCGGGCCAGGTAAACAATCTCTGGTGGTCCCAGTGCGTGCAGCTTTAAATCAGGATAGATTTTCTTAAGTTCCCTGAACAGGTCAGTGTAAAATTCCAGGCCAAGTTCCGGATTCATTCCTCCCTGAAGCAATAGCTGGTCTCCTCCCAGTGAAAAGAGTTCATCGATCTTGCGGGTATATTCCTCTATTGTGGTTACATATGCATCTTCAGCTCCCTTTTTACGACAAAAGTTACAGAAAGTACACTGCGAAAAGCAGATATTTGTGAGGTTTACATTCCTGTCTATCATCCAGCCTGCTATATTTCCGGGAACATGCTTTTGCCTTAACCTGCCCGCCAGAAACATCAATTCTTCAAGCGGAGCGCTGGTGTAAAGTTTCATCCCTTCTCCTGTTGTGAGCGGTGCCAGATCAAGCGCTTTTTCATAAAGTGAAATCAGATTCATCCTGATAATTTGACATTTTAATAAGCACCGCAAAGGTAACGCTTTGAAATCGATTCATTCAATAATTTAATTAACTTTACCTACTTTAATTATGAGCAATCCATATATGAAACCTGAGATTTCTAAAATATCGCATATATCTGCAGATCATTCTGTTGTATGTGTAACAGGTGATGAAAAACTTCCCGTTTGGCTTAAGCTTAACAAAGAGGAAAGTGAGTATGCAATGAGGAGGCTGAAAGAGAAGAAAGGATACGTTTTTATCAACTCTTTTAAAAGATGCATTTATATTGTCAGGCTTAAGGAAGGAATCAGTCACCATAAGCTAAGGGAGGAACTCAGAAGGGAAGCATATAACCTCAGGAAGCTGATTAAGGAGAACAATCATTCAGAAATTGTTGTGACTTCATACCTGGCTTACAGGGATGCAATTGCTGATTTTACAGAAGGTCTGCTGCTTGGAATTTATTCTTTCGAAAAGTATAAAACAATAAAGGAAGATGTCCCGTGTAATAATTATCCGGCCAGGATATTACTTCATGGAGAAATTGATGACTCTGAGGTTAACTGGCTGAGGAACCTTACTGATGCTGTATACTTTGCCCGTGATCTTATCAGTGAACCTGTTAACCATCTCAACGCAACAATGCTTGCTGAAGAGATCAAAAAACTTGGAGATATTGCAGGCTTCAGGGTTGAAGTGCTCACAAAGGGTAAAATTGAGGCACTGAAAATGGGAGGGCTTTTAGCTGTTAATAAGGGAAGCATAGATCCTCCTGTTTTTTCAATTCTCGAGTGGAAGCCTGAAAAGCACGTAAACAAAAAACCTGTGGTTCTTGTGGGTAAAGGTATAGTTTATGATACCGGCGGATTAAATATCAAAACCGGTGATTACATGGCAGGAATGAACGGTGACATGGCAGGAGCAGCTGCGGTGGCAGGGGTTATGTATACTATATCCAAAGGTAGTATCCCGATACATGTAATTGGTCTTGTTCCCTCAACTGACAACAGACCGGGAGGTAATGCATATACCCAGGGCGATATTATTACCATGTATAACAATATGACTGTTGAGATTGGTAATACTGATGCTGAAGGGAGACTTATCCTGGCCGATGCAATCAGCTATGCATCAAAGTACACTCCTGAAATCATAATTGACATTGCCACACTTACCGGCTCTGCTGCAATGACATTTGGAAATCAGGCAATTGCATTGATGACGAACGCCGACAGAAAATATATTAATCTTCTTATTGAGTGCGGTAATGATGTTTATGAGAGACTCGGTGAGCTGCCTTTCTGGGATGAATATGGTGAGCTTATTAAATCGGAAGTTGCCGATATGAATAATGTCGGAGGCAGGGAAGCGGGGGCTATTATTGCAGGGAAATTCCTTGAGAAATTTGCTGAGTATCCTCTGATACATCTCGATATCGCAGGCACTTCAATGCTTAAGAAAGATGATTTTTACAGGACTAAAAACAGCAGTGCTTCAGGTTTGAGATTGCTTGCAACATTCCTGAGAAAACTGGCTGAAAATTATAACCACCTGAAATAGATGATAATGGAAAAGAAAAATATATTGGCCGGAATATCACATGGCGACATTAATGGAATAGGATACGAGGTAATCATTAAAGCCCTTTCCGATCAGATGATGAATGAAATATGTACCCCGGTTGTTTATGGTTCACCTAAAGTTGCAGCATATCACCGTAAAGCTCTTAATATTACCAATTTCAGCTTCAATAATATCAGATCAGCCGATGAGGCCCACCCAAGGAAATCGAATATGATAAGCTGCCTTGATGACAATACCAGGGTTGAACTTGGAAAATCCACTCCTCATGGAGGAGAAGCTGCACTGATTTCCCTTGAGCGCGCTGTTACTGATCTTAAGAACGGAAAGATAGATGTGCTGATAACAGCTCCTATTGATAAACATAACGTACAGTCAGATAAATTTCAGTTTAACGGACATACCGAATACCTCAAGTCGAAGTCAGGTGCTGAGGAGGTACTTATGTTTATGATCGGTGAGAGTATGAGGATAGGATTTGTCACAGGTCATGTACCTTTGAGTAAGGTTCCTGAAATGATAAATACTGAGGCAGTTTTAAGAAAAATCAGGTTGATGCATAACTCGCTTCTGATGGATTTTGCAATCCGAAAACCAAAAATTGCTGTACTTGGACTGAATCCCCATGCCGGTGATAATTCATTGCTTGGTCCTGAGGAGGCTCAATATATAAATCCGGCAGTACAGCAGGCACAGAAGGAGGGTATTCTTGCTTTCGGTTCATTCCCTGCCGATGGATTCTTTGGTGCAGGGATGTTTAAAAAGTTCGATGGAATACTGTCTATGTATCATGATCAGGGATTATCCCCGTTCAAGGCATTGTCGTTTGACACCGGGGTTAATTTTACTGCCGGTCTTCCTTTCGTAAGGACCTCGCCGGTTCATGGAACAGCTTTTACCTTAGCAGGGAAAGGTGAAGCTTCTGAAAGTTCATTCAGACAGTCTATCTATCTGGCTTGTGACATTTTCAGGAACAGACAGATGTATGCAGAAATAAGCAAAAATCCGCTGAAACATCAGGATATAGAGATTCACAGTGACAGGATTGATGAATTGCCACCAGAAATATTTAACGGAGAGCCGCAATTATGATAGATTATATTAAGGGAAACATAACACAGATTACTCCTACATTTGTTACCGTAGAAACAGCCGGTATAGGCTATTTCATCAACATTTCGCTTACTACATTTTCAAATCTGGAAAACAAGAGCGATGTGAAAATCCTGATTCATGAGGTAATAAGAGAAGATACACATCAGCTCTATGGATTTGCCGAAAAAAGCGAAAGGGAAATTTTCCGTCATCTTATCTCGGTTACAGGTGTTGGTGCCAATACAGCCAGGATGATGCTTTCTTCTCTTAGTCCCTCAGAAATTGAACAGGCTATAATTGGTTCGGATGTTAATATTTTGAAGAGTGTAAAAGGTATCGGACTTAAAACCGCACAGAGAATTATTGTTGATCTCAAAGAAAAGCTTGGCAAACAGGCCTCAGGTGGTGAAATATTTGCGTTTTCAGACAATACAAACCGTGAAGAGGCGTTATCTGCATTAGTAATGCTTGGATTTGCCAAAAGCGCTGTATCAAAGGTCCTTGACAAGATTGTCAGAGAAGAGAGGAATCTGACAGTGGAGGAGATGATCAAGAGAGCGCTTAAGAACTTGTAATTCTAAAGATTGAGATCAGGGATATCATATAAAAATATTCTGATTATTTCTCATCTTGTACTGTTCACGTCTCTTTTGTTAAGGCCTGAAGAAGCAAGAGCGCAGTCTGCTTTGCAAAATACTGAAACAGCTGATACATCACGAAAAGCAATCCTGAAACTTAAGGATGATTCAGGTGTCCCCTGGGAGCAGAAACAGAAAGCTCCCCTTTTTCTTGATAAACCTTCGAATATAAAATCAACCGTTCTGTATGACCCGGAGAAGAATGAGTATATTCTTTATGAAAAAGCCGGGACTTTCGATATAAGGACTCCGGTTCACATGACTCCTGAAGAGTTCAGAAAATATGAGTACAGAAGAGCTATGCAGGAATACTGGCAGCAAAGAATTGCCGGTGAAGAGTCAGGATTCAGATCTACACTTATTCCACAGATTGAAGTCGGAGGAGCAGGCTTCGATAAAATCTTCGGAAGCAATACAATAAACATAATTCCTCAGGGAAGCGCGGAGCTTATATTCGGAATAAACATTTCGAGAACGGAAAACCCTACTCTGTCTGAGAAACTCAGAACAATTCCAACTTTCGACTTCAAGGAGAAGATACAGATGAACGTTACCGGTACCATTGGAGAAAAGATGGAGCTGGGTATAAATTACAATACTGATGCAATGTTTGAATTTGAGAACAGAACGAAGCTTCAGTATTCCGGAACGGAAGATGAAATACTCAAGAAAGTGGAAGCGGGTGATGTTACCCTCCCTCTTACGGGCTCACTGATTACCGGGAGTTATAGTCTGTTTGGACTAAAAACTGAAATGCAGTTCGGTAAACTCACAGTTACCACTGTACTTTCCCAGCAAAAGGGTGAATCCTCGGTCATTGATGTAAAGGGCGGAGCCCAGCTTACAGACTTCGAGATATTTGCAGATGACTATGAAGCCAACAGGCACTTTTTCCTCTCCCAGTACTTCAGGGATGTTTATGATGAATCGCTGAAAAATATGCCGGTTGTAAGCTCCGGGATCAATATAGAAAGAATAGAGGTTTGGATAACAAACAAAACAACCCGCTTTGAAGAGGCAAACAACAGAAATATCGTGGCTTTCATGGACCTGGCAGAAAATACAGATCACATTTACAATAATATTCCTGAATTCCAGGCACCACCTGGTGCTGAGCGTTATCCTTCAAACAGCGCCAACAATATGTATGACCAGCTTATAACAACATACAGTTCAATACGTGATGTTAACCAGGTAACAAATACCTTTGATGCGTTATATCCCGATTTCCAGATTGGACGCGATTTTGAAAAAATTGAGAATGCAAGAAAGCTTAATGACCGGGAATTTGAATACAACAGGCAACTTGGCTATATTTCCCTGAATACAGCTCTCAACACCGATGAAGTGCTGGCTGTTGCCTATGAATACACACTCGGTGGTAAGTTGTATAAAGTAGGGGAGTTTTCAACAGATGGTATTACAGCTCCGCAGACACTTATACTCAGACTTTTAAAGGGAACTACGCTGACTCCGCGACTGCCAACCTGGGACCTTATGATGAAAAACATCTATTCTCTCGGATCAGGTAAGCTTGAGAAAAAAGATTTTGAGTTTAATGTTCTCTACCAGGATGATGAGACCGGAAACTCAATTAATTATCTGCCGGAAGGAAAACTGGCCGATAAAGTTCTTCTTCAGGTGATGGGACTTGATAATCTTAATTCGCAGCTGGACAGGGAGTCAGATGGTTATTTCGACTTTGTGGAGGGGATAACAATCAATGTTAACAGAGGAAAGATAGTATTTCCTGTTATTGAACCATTCGGTTCTCACCTGGAAAAAATGATAAATGATCCCAGGGTTGCTTCAAAATACATATTCAAGGAACTTTATGATTCAACGCAGACCATTGCCCGGCAGATGGCTGAGAAGAATAAATTCAAGCTGACAGGGCAGTATTCATCCGAATCGGGATCTGAGATCCGTCTTAATGCAACCAGTATACCTCAGGGATCAGTAAAAGTAACAGCGGGAGGTGTCCCCCTTACAGAGAATACAGATTTTACTGTGGACTACAACATGGGAACTGTAAGAATAATCAACCAGGCACTTATTGAGTCACAGACACCTATTCAGGTATCACTTGAGAGCAATCAGTTCTTTGGTTTCCAGACAAAATCACTTATCGGAACACATCTCGATTACCAGATATCCAAGAATTTTGACATCGGTGGTACAATTCTTCACCTGAATGAAAGACCCTATACTCAAAAAGTTAACTATGGAGAAGAACCTATTTCAAACACAATATGGGGATTGAATACTTCCTATGAAACAGACTGGCAGTTCCTTACAAAAGCAATTGACAAGCTTCCTTTCATAGAAACCAAGACACCATCTTCCGTGTCGTTTTTCGGTGAATTTGCAAACCTTATCCCCGGACATTCACGGGCTATCTCAAATGCCGGCAACTCGTACATTGACGATTTTGAGGCAAGTGAAATCCCTCTCGATCTCAAGTCTTTTAACGCCTGGACAATGGCTAGTATTCCTCAGGGACAGGATCAATTGTTTCCTGAAGCCAGATTGAATAATAAACTTGAAAGCGGATTCAACAGGGCAAAACTTGCATGGTATGTAATTGACCCTCTGTTCCTCAGAAACGGTTCATCCACACCTGATCACATTAAGGCAAATCCCGATCTTCAGTCAAGTCATTATGTGAGAGAAGTTTATGAGGATGAGATATTTCCTTACAGGGAGAGCCCAAGCGGAATCCCTACCAATATCACTGTACTTAACCTCGGATTTTATCCATCTGAAAAAGGATCGTACAACTTTGACTCAGAACCTGGCCCATATTCATCAGGTGTGGCTCCTGACGGAACACTTGTCGATCCGCAAACAAGGTGGGGAGCTATGATGCGTGAGGTACTGACAAGTGATTTTGAGTCTGCCAATATCCAGTATATAAAATTCTGGCTCATGGATCCATTTGTAGAGGATCCTTCTAATGAAGGAGGAGATTTTTATATAAACCTTGGAAATATCTCTGAGGATATCCTCCGTGATTCCAGGAAAAGCTTTGAGAACGGGCTTCCCGGTTCGCCTGAAGTAAAAAATGTTGATACCACTTCCTGGGGAAGAGTAGCCACAGTTCAGGCAGTTGTTCATGCATTCGACAATGCCAATGAATCGAGAAGATATCAGGATGTCGGTCTTGATGGTCTCAGCAACCAGGATGAACAGACATTCTTTAATAACTACCTTCAGAAACTTCAGCTAAGGGTAGATCCTCCTGTTTACCAGAGTTCACTTGAAGATCCATCGAGTGACAACTTTCATTATTTCAGGGGAAGCGATTATGATGCCCTGGAGCTTGGGATCCTTGAGAGGTATAAAAAATATAATGGACAGGATGGAAACTCCCCAACCTCTGAAATGTCTGCAGAAAATTATCCCACCTCAGGTACTACTTTGCCTGATATGGAAGATATCAATCGTGATAACACGCTGAGTGAGACTGAAAGCTATTATCAGTATAAGGTTAGTATGCGTCCCGGAGATATGAAGGTTGGAACTAACTATGTGGTTGACGAAATTGAGTATGAGGCGACATTCGCCAACACAAAAAAATCAAAGGTTAAATGGTACCAGTTTAAAATTCCGATAACTGAATATCAGAAAGTTGTTGGTTCAATAAAGGATTTCAAGTCGATCCGTTTCATGAGGATGTTCATGAAAGGATTCGAAAAGCCAACTATTATGAGATTCGCAGAACTCGACCTCGTAAGGGCTGAATGGAGAAAATATAACATTTCTTTCATGGAAGGTGGTGAAAGAGTGACTGTTCCGGAGACAGCTGATGGTACTTTCGAGATCAGTTCAGTTAGCATAGAGGAGAACTCGGGGAAAGAACCTGTCAATTATGTACTTCCTCCCGGATTTGACAGGGTTACTGATCCCCAGAACCCGCAGCTCCGCCAGCTGAATGAACAGTCAATGGTACTAAAAGTGCAGAATCTTGAGGATGGTGATGCAAGGGCTGCATATAAAAACGTAAACATAGATATACGCCAGTATCGTAGTTTAAGAATGGAAGTCCATGCTGAAGCCCTGATAGGACAGCCACTGCAAAATGATGAACTGACTGCCTTTGTACGTCTGGGATCGGATTACAAAGGCAATTTTTATGAGTATGAGCTTCCATTGAAACTTACACCTCCCGGCCGTTATGACAATAATTCAGATGCCTCACGATCACAGGTATGGCCGGAGGATAACAGCTTCATCATTAATATGGAACTTCTTCAGGAGGCCAAGCAGGAAAGAAACAGGCAGATGGATCTTCCGGGTTCATCATTGAGTGTATCTGATGTTTTTGTCTATTCAAACGGAACTGCCAGAGTCTCTGTTTCAGGGAATCCAAATCTGAGTAACATAAAAGTAATCATGGTTGGGGTCAGAAATCCGATAGTGACCAGAAACAGGAATTATGATGATGGAAATCCCAAATCAGGTGAGGTCTGGGTCAACGAACTTCGCCTGAGCGACTTTGTCGAGAACAGCGGATGGGCTGCCAATGCTCATCTCCAGGCAAGACTTGCAGACCTGGGTACCATTGATATGGTTGGGCAGACAACTACTCCGGGATGGGGAAGTATTGACAAAAAGGTAAACGAGAGGAGCATTGAGAACACAATAATGTATGATATCTCATCAACTGTTGAGCTTGGTAAATTCTTTCCTGAAAAAGTAGCGGTACGATTACCGGTATATGCAGGATTTTCTGAAACACGTATTCAGCCTCAGTATAACCAGCTCGACCCTGATATCCCTCTGAAAGAAGCTCTTGATGCTGCTAAAAATGAGGCCGAAAGGGATTCAATAAGATCTATTTCAGAAGATCTTGCCCAGAGGAAAACATTTACAATCAGCAACGCAGGAATAAGTGCAAGGGGTGAAAAACCACATTTTTACGACCCGGCTAACCTGAGTGCAAACTATACATACAATGAAATCTACAGGAGCAACACCAAGACAGAAATCAATCTTGAAAAGAATTACAGAGGAGGACTGAATTATAATTATGAATCCCAACCTCCTAATATTATGCCGCTGAAGAATGTAAGGTTTCTTAATCCTTCTGTCTTCAGACTGCTGAAAGATTTTAATTTCAATCCATATCCGCAAAGCATAGGCCTCAGAACAGAACTTTACAGGTACTACAGTGAAATCAAAACAAGAAACATTAATAATCCCAATCTCAGGGTTACACCCTCATACAGAAAAGATTTTGAATGGTACAGGATGTATGATTTCAAGTATGATATTACCAGACAGCTTAAGATTGATTTTAATGCAAATAATACTTCCAGAATAGATGAGCCTTATGGTGGTGTTGACAAAGACCGGTATAGTGACAGTTATGAATTCTGGAAAGATTCCGTATTGACAAATCTGAAAAGTGGCGGAAGGAACGTGAATTACAATCATTTTCTTAATGTTCAGTATAATATCCCTGTCAATAAGCTTCCGTTGCTGTCCTGGTTAAATGCCAATGCAAGGTATGGTGCTGATTATACCTGGCTTGCAGGACCGATTTTTCCTGACAGTCTTAATATAAATATGGGCAATACAATCAAGAACCATAATGAGGCTACGATTACCGGAATGGCAAATCTTTCAACACTTTACGGAAAATCCAAATTCCTGAAAAATATAGAAAACAATACCCGCCCCGAAGGGGCTAAAAGACAAAAGACTGAAACTGTGCCTGTAACATACACAAAGGCGAATCAGAATTTCAGACCCAAAGCAGTAAAAGCCATCAATCATAATCTGGGCACCAGGGATGTGAAGGTAAAGATCACAGACAAAAGCGGGCAGGATGTGAAGGGCAAGATGGAAATCATCAGTGATAACAGGGTAAATTTTACTGCTGATGAACAGGTTGACGGTGCAACTGTACTTGTAGAGGGAAAGGTACAGAAGAAGCGTAATCCAATGATAGTTACAGGTGAGTTTCTTATCAGAGCCCTGCTTGGAATCCGATCGGTGAGCCTGACTTTTACATCTTCACAGGGACAGTTCCTCCCTGGCTATTTGCCTGGTACCTCATACCTTGGTATGTCAAATTATAATGGAACAACTGCCCCCGGCTGGCCTTTTATACTTGGGTACAGTGATCAGGACTTTTTCACAAAAGCAGTAAATAATAACTGGATCTCTACCGATTCACTTCTCAATACTCCTGCAATCCAGTATAACAAGTACGACATTTCTTTCCGCAGTATGATAGAACCTTTCCCGGGTTTAAGAATTGACCTGAATGCTGACAGGCGTTATATGGAGAATATAAGTTCTTACTATATAGCTGATTACAATGGTAATTTCCCCGACAGTACCAGGAATATGGTTATGTCGGGTACTTATTCCATCAGTGTAATTTCATGGGGAACTTCCTTTGAAAAGATATCAAAGGACAAGGATTATGTTTCACCTGCATTTGAACGGTTTAAGGAAAATTCGGTAATAATTTCTTCAAGGAGGGCTGATGAACGCAGCAAAGTTGATCCTGCATACGATCCGGATACTGACCCTGAAACCGGACAACCTATAGAGGGGCCTTATAAAAGCGGATTCGGACAGACTTCGAGAGATGTGCTTATTCCTTCATTTATTGCAGCTTATACTAAAACAGACCCAAACAAGGTTACACTTGAAACTTTTCCTTCTGCACTGAGTATGATGCCAAACTGGAGGATCAATTTTGATGGTCTGTCAAAGTATGAATTTGTTCAGAGAACATTCAGATCGATTAACATAATGCATCAGTACAGAAGCACTTACCAGATAGGATCTTACACAACAAATCTGAATTACGAGACCAATGAAAGCGGAGTAAGCGCAATAAGAGACCTGCAGAAAAACTACCTCCCCATGTATGAAATCAATGTGGTATCCATAAATGAACAATTCAGTCCGTTAATAAACATTGACATGAACTGGAAAAACAGCCTTACTACACGTATGGAATGGAGAAAATCAAGAACTGTCTCGCTTAACCTGACAAGCAACCAGATAGCTGATGCCCGTATCAACGAAATAATTATCGGTGCCGGATACAGGTTTGATGAAGTCCAGATAATGCTCAGGACGGCAGGAGGAGGTCAGAGAGCCCTGAGAAGTGATCTTAATATACGACTTGACTTTTCAGTGCGTGACAACAAGACAATTGCCAGAAAGCTTATTGAAGATGTCAACCAGCCTGTAATTGGTCAGAAAGTCTTTTCCATAGGAGCGACAGCCGATTACATTCTGAGTGACAGGTTCAATCTCCAGCTGTTTGCAGATCACAGTATGACAAATCCATTTGTGGCCAATACTTTTCCGACCTCAAATACGAATTTTGGATTCAGCCTTAAATTTACGCTGGTGCAGTAATAATTATTTTATTCCCTGCTTTTCATCAAACGTTTGAAACAATGATGAATCGTTATTTTGCATTTATCTATCTGATGTAGTTGAAAATAAATGAGATACATTTGTGATTTTACTAAAGATTTTATATATTTTTGATTAATATTCATCCTGATTAACCCCCTTAAAGTCAGGTTTTATAAAACATTACAAAGATGAAAAAATCAAAACCAGATCTCTCCTTTTGGCAGATATGGAATATGAGTTTCGGGTTTTTAGGAATCCAGTTTGGATTCGCTCTGCAGAATGCAAATGTCAGCAGAATATTCGAAACACTTGGTGCAAAAGTTGAAAACATTCCGATTTTGTGGATAGCCGCTCCTGTTACAGGGCTGATTATTCAGCCAATAATAGGGCATATGAGTGATAAGACATGGAACAGGCTGGGAAGACGAAGGCCTTATTTTCTGACAGGAGCAATATTGGCCTCGCTGGCATTGATACTGATGCCGAATTCTCCTGCTCTGTGGGTTGCAGCAGGTACATTATGGATAATGGATGCATCAATAAATGTATCAATGGAACCTTTCAGGGCCTTTGTAGGAGATATGCTTTCATCGGAGCAAAGGACAAAGGGATTTGCCATGCAGAGTTTCTTCATTGGAACAGGGGCCGTTGTTGCATCATTTCTTCCATATATACTCACCAACTGGTTTAATGTGCCTACTGAGCCCCTGCCCGGAAAACTTATACCTCTCAACGTAAAACTTTCATTCTATATAGGAGCCGGTGTATTTTTCCTTGCTGTTCTCTGGACTATTATCCGAACCAGGGAATATTCTCCGCAGCAACTGAAGGAATTTGATGCAGCAGAAAAAGAGATTTTAATTCAGAAGCAATCGGACACTAATATTATTTCAGCATCGAAACCGGCAGTTGAGGGAAAAGAACCAAAATTTTTTCTGAAGGGTGCAGTCTGGCTGACAGCAGGTCTGTTATTGACATTTTTTCTTTCCAGGTTTGAGCTTGAGAAAGAGCTTTATGTTATCACCTGCGGGATCAGCCTTTTCGGACTGCTGCAGATTATCTCAGGAATTCTCAGAGTTGCTGGAAAGGGAGACAATGGTTTAAATTCTATACTTACCGACCTGAACAATATGCCATCAACCATGGGACAGCTTGCACTGGTTCAGTTTTTCACCTGGTTTGCTTTATTTGCAATGTGGATTTATACTACTTCGGCAGTGACATCAGGTATATACGGGACATCCGATACAACATCAATTGAGTATAATGAAGGAGCAAACTGGGTTAGTTTCCTTTTCGGAATATATAATGGTTTTGCAGCCATTGTGGCTTTTCTGCTACCGGTTCTTGCAAAAGCTATGTCGAGGAAGATGGCACATTCTATATGTCTCATTACCGGCGGAATTAGCCTGATTTCAATAAGCCTTATCAACACTTCCTGGTTGTTGATATTTCCAATGATTGGTATCGGAGTTGCGTGGGCAAGCATTCTTTCAATGCCCTATGCAATGCTTACCGGAGCTTTGCCGGCCGATAAGATGGGAGTATATATGGGGATCTTTAATTTTTTTATTGTAATCCCGCAAATACTTGCGGCTAGCATACTTGGAAGCATGGTAAAACATCTTTTTAACGGACACACAATGGACGCCCTTATCGCCGGTGGTGTATCGATGATAATTGCCGCGCTTATGGTAAAATTTGTAAATGATGTTGATGACAAGAAAAAAGTATGAGTCTCGAAGCCTGCATTTTTGATCTTGATGGTGTATTAGTCGATACAGCAAGATACCATTTCCTGGCATGGAAAAGACTGGCAGCACAGCTTAATATCAAATTTACCGAAGAGGATAACGAACATCTTAAGGGTGTCAGCAGAATGGATTCCCTTGAAATAATTCTGAATTCGGCCAACCTGAAAATTGATCAGAAGACAAAAGATGAATATGCTGATCAGAAAAACAGGTGGTATTTTGAATACATAAACAGGATGACACCTGATGAAATTCTCCCCGGCAGTCTTGACCTGATCAATGACCTGAAAAAGGCTGGTATAAAGATTGCCCTTGGTTCTGCCAGCAGGAATACTCCTCTTATTCTTGAGCGACTCGGGCTGGAAAATGCCTTTGATGCTATTGCCGACGGTAATATAGTTTTGAAGGCAAAGCCTGATCCTGAGGTTTTTCTGACCGCTGCCAGAATGATGGGTGTCAATCCTGAGGACTGCATAGTGTTCGAAGATGCAATTGCAGGGATTCGTGCAGCAAAAACTGCAGGGATGATGTGCATAGGCATCGGATCAGACCAGGTTCTTACGGAAGCTCATTATATTGTCACAGGACTTGATAAGCTGGACCTGAAATTATTACTCAAAATTTTTAACATAAAATGACCATGAAGACCAATTATGAAATTTATGACTGGCTTATAGTTGAAGAGGGTTTTCACCCTGAGTTAAATCGTGAGTCGGAAAGTATATTTTCGATTGGCAACGGATATATGGGTCAGAGGGCAAATTTCGAGGAAAAATACTCTGGTGAAAGTCTTCAGGGAAATTATGTGGCAGGTGTTTATTATCCTGACAAAACCCGCGTAGGATGGTGGAAAAATGGTTATCCTGAGTATTTTGCAAAAGTGCTTAATGCTCCAAAATGGATAGGGATTAATATATCTGTAAATGGAAAACAGGTTGACCTTGCCAGCGACAAAGTGACTTCTTTTAAACGGATACTTAACATGAAGGAAGGATACCTTGAGCGAAGTTTTACACTGAAAACCGAGGGTTCAGGAACAATTGAATTCAGTGCCAGAAGATTTGTAAGTATGAAGGAACCGGATGCCGGGATAATCAAATACTCATTAAGGTCAGTAAGTTTTAAAGGTAATATAACCCTGGAATTATATCTTGATTCTGATGTGAAAAATGAGGATGCCAACTACGGTAAGAAATTCTGGAAGGAGGCTGACAGAGAAGTTTCGCAGGGATCAGGGATACTTATTTCAAGAACGTTGAAGACCGACTTTCATGTCGCTACCGGAATGTCTTATGAATTAATAAAAAACGGGAAACAGTTAAGCAGTAAATGCGAAATTGTGAATCGTGAAAAATATGTTGCTAACATTATTAGTTCAAAAATTTCCCATGGTGACAACCTGACCATAATTAAATATGCTTCTGTACTCTCTTCCCTGAATAACCGGAAGGAGAATCTTAAAGCTGATGTGTCGGGAAGGTTAAAGCAGATTAAACAGAAGGGATATGATAAGTTATTTTCGGAACATATTTCAGAATGGGCGAAAATATGGGCCTCATCGGATATAGTGATTGAAGGTGATCCGGCTGCCCAGCAGGCAATCAGGTTCAATATATTTCATCTTAATCAGACTTATACAGGTAAAGATGCGAGGCTGAACATTGGCCCTAAAGGATTTACCGGTGAGAAATACGGAGGAAGCACATACTGGGATACTGAAGCCTTCGCTCTGCCATTTTATCTGAAAACATCTGACCCTGAGGTCTCACGCAACCTTTTGCTATACCGTTACAATCATCTTGCAAAAAGTATAAGGAATGCTGAAATACTCGGATTCAAAAATGGAGCAGCCCTTTACCCCATGGTAACAATGAATGGGGAAGAATGCCATAATGAATGGGAAATAACATTCGAAGAGATCCATAGGAACGGCGCAATTGCATATGCTGTTTTCAACTACATAAGGCATACCGGAGATGAATCATATATGGCGGATTATGGTCTGGAAGTGCTTATTGGAATATCAAGGTTCTGGAGCCAGAGGGTCTCCTGGTCGGAGAACAGAAAGAAATTTGTGATGTTGGGAGTAACAGGTCCCAATGAGTATGAAAACAATGTGAACAATAACTGGTATACCAACAGGCTTGCAATCTGGACGCTGGGCTATACAATCGAAAACCTTGTAAAAACTAAAAAGATCTCTCCGGCAAAGTTCAATAAAATTTCAAAGAAGACGAAGCTCGATTTTATTAAAGAGACTAAGCACTGGAAAAACATTATTGAACAGCTATGGCTGCCTTATGATGAAAAAAGAAAGATCTTTCTGCAGCAGGATAGTTTCCTTGACAAGGAGCTGATGCCTGCAAGTAGTATTCCCAAAAGTGATCGACCAATAAATCAGCACTGGTCATGGGACCGGATTTTACGATCATGTTTCATAAAGCAGGCTGACGTCCTGCAGGGGCTATATATATTCGAGGATGACTATGACGTTGAGACTATTTCAAGAAATTTTGATTTCTATGAACCAATGACAGTGCATGAATCATCGCTTTCAGCATGTATACATTCAATTCTTGCTTCCCGTATCGGGAATATAAATAAAGCTTATGAACTTTATCTTCGTACAGCCAGGCTGGACCTTGATGATTATAACCATGAGGTGAAAGAAGGGCTTCACATAACCAGTATGGCAGGCACCTGGCTGTCAATAGTTGAAGGATTCGGAGGCATGAGGATACACGACGGGAAGGTGGTTTTACGTCCTCTGATCCCTGAAAAATGGAGATCATATTCCTTTCATGCGCGATTCAGGGGATTGCTTTTTGAAGTCAGGGTAACCAGGCAAAGTGTAATTATCAGAAATCTTTCTGGCAGTCAGTTACATCTGATAATAGCCGGGAAAGATCATATAGTTAAAGGATACGATGAGAATGTGGTTAAATTATAGACTATAATAAATAATCAAAAATATGGAAAAACTGCACCTACAACTTATTCTGCTGATTATTGCGGTTTCACTTTTTGTTGCCGGATGTTCTCTTTTTGGAAAAAAAGAAGATATCAGGCCATATGTTTCTGAAGTTGTTCACCCCGAATGGTCTAAAAATGTTGTCCTTTATGAAGTAAATATACGTCAGTTTACTCCTGAAGGTAAATTCAAAGCTTTTGCTGATCATCTGCCAAGGCTGAAAGCACTTGGAATTGATGTCCTGTGGTTTATGCCCACATTCCCCATTGGTGAAGTTAACCGGAAAGATAAACTCGGAAGCTATTACTCAGTGAAGGATTATAAAGCAGTTAATCCCGAATTCGGAACAATTGAGGATCTTACTGATGTAATTGATAAGGCTCATGCACTTGGGATGTATGTTTTACTTGACTGGGTTCCCAATCATACTGCCTGGGATAACAAACTTACAGAGGAACATCCCGAATTTTATGTCAGGGATGCGAAGGGGAACTTCACCCCACCAATTGGAACTGACTGGACTGATGTTATTCAGCTCGACTGGAAGAACACAGGTCTTCATGATTATATGATCGAAGCAATGTCATTCTGGGTGAAGCTGGGAGTCGATGGATTCCGGGTTGATCATCCGCATAATACACCGAAGGAATTCTGGGAAAGGGCCCGAACTGAACTCAATACTATTAAACCTGTCTTTATGCTTGCAGAACACGAAGGTCCCGGATTTTTTATGGAGAAAGGCTTTGATATGAATTATGCATGGGAATTACATCATCTCATGAAGCGAGTTGCCCAGGGAAAGGATAGTGTAAGTGTAATCGACAGGTATTATAAGAAAGAGTGGGTGGTTAATCCGAATAATGTTTACAGACTTCAGTTCATTACCAATCATGATGAGAATTCCTGGGCTGGAACCCTGGATTCTTTATTTGGTGATTCTCAAAAAGTATTTGCAAATCTTATTTTCACAGTTCAGGGAGTACCCCTTCTTTACAGCGGACAGGAAGCATGCCTCGACAAGAAACTGCGATTCTTTACACGCGATACCATCGAATGGGACACTTGTGATTTAACCAGTTTCTATGCTTCACTGATACAGTTAAAAAAGAAAAACAAAGCCCTGTGGAACGGAGATTTCGGAGGGCCAATGGTCAGAATAAAATCAGGTAAGGATAACAAGGTGTTTTCTTTTTACAGAGAGAAGGATGGAAACAGAGTTATAGTGTTTCTTAATCTCACAAAAAAGGCTGTAAGTATTAAACCTGACCTGGCTAATATTGAAGGAGATTATACTGAATTTTTTACCGGGAATCCGAAAACATTGAAGAATGGTGAATCCATGAGTCTTGAGGCCTGGAGCTATGTAGTCCTGACGAACTGATAAAGCGGTAAATTTATTCGTAGATCCTGAAAATATTTAAGTTGCCATCATTTACTGCTACCAGCAGGTATGGATTTCCATTGATTTCAATTAAGCGGATTTTCCTTGTATCCCCTTTTATTCTGAAGCCACTTTGCGCAGGTTTTAGAACTTTGAACATACTGGCGGTATCACCAGCTAAGAACCAACCAAAACTTGCATCATATCGGCCATATGTCGGACTAACTTTATAATTATTGCCAATAAGAACCATGTCATTTTTGCCGTCACTGTTAAAATCCTTTACCATGATATCGCGTACAGTTGAAAACTGTGCTTCGACCGGAAGATGCTTACTGACAAACGTTCCATCTCTGTTATTCAGGAACAATGTACTTTCAAAAGTTTCGGTTCTTTTAACAATTGACTGGTCTATCATGTTTTTACTGAAGATATCCGGAATTGTTTTTCCTGCAAAATCAGAATAAGAGGGAAAGGCTTTTTTAAACCCGTTAATATGTGCTGCGATTTCATCATATGATGCAAAAGGATAACTTATACCCTGATTATATGAACATATTATCTGATCTATAGAACCGTTATTGTCAAAGTCATTGATATACATCTCAACCGGTTGTTCTGAAGATGCCTTTAATAAAGAATTCTTTCCCAGATTGCCTCCGATCAGGTCCATGTCGCCATCATTATCAATATCAGCTGATTTCAGACAATACCACCATCCTGAAGAATTCCCCAATCCGGCTTTTTCGGTTACATCCTTAAAGTAGCCTGATTCATTTTCGAAGACACATATCTTCATCCATTCACCTGTTACGGCCAGATCCTGATCGCCATCTCCGTCATAGTCAAACCAGACTGCGTCAGTTACCATACCTGCTTTCCTGACAGAAGGAATCCTTAAATCTGTAACATCCCGGAATTCTCCGTGACCATTGTTCTCAAGCAGGTACTGGTCAGGAGATACTCCATATGATCCGGGGATGGAACGTGATCCTAAAAACAGGTCAGTATCACCATCTTTGTCAAAATCGCAATGCCTTACACATGATCCGTTATGTGAAAGGAATGGAAGGTTACCTTTATTGAACCCTCCTCTGCCATCATTGATTAAAAGCAGGTCTGTCAGAAGAAAATTACCGACTGTTAATTCATTACCTCCCCTGACAATAAAAATATCGTTATCTCCGTCACCGTCTGCATCAAAAATTGCTGCATCAACATCTTCATTCTCAATTTCAACTCCAAGTATTGGTACAGGCAATGTCTTAAATCCACCTTCATGCTGTATAAAGATCCTGCTTTGCTGAAATTTTGAACTACCGACAAAAACATCCTGAAGCCCGTCATTATTGAGATCTCCGATTGCAAGTGCCGGACCCTCTGCTGATAATGAATGCGGGATCAGCTTTTCACGGTAAAAATCCATATATGGGTCTTCCCTGTGCCTGAAATCCAGACCCGGGATTTCTGTTGCAGAAAATAACTTTGGAGTCACACTTTTTTCATTTTCTTTTACATTTACAGGAATAGCATCGGTGTAATTGAATGTTATTACCGTATCAGATTTAATAGCTGTTTTCCTTTCCTTCTGGAAATCAGGCCAGCGGACAATTATTGAGTCAATAACATTGCAGGTTCCTAAGCCGAAATGAAGAACATCGGGAACGGAAGACATAAAACCCCTGGTTGAAAACTGATCAGCAAACTGTGTTAGGCCATTGCTATATACTGTAACTCGTGCCCCGGCTCCCCTTCTATTCCATTCCTTCCCAATTAATTTCACCTTCAGATATTGGTTTTCAGACAAACTTTCAGAATTGTTTCTGTAAATAAAAGCCTCATCATTGATATTATTTACAATCAGGTCCAGGTCTCCATCATTATCGAGATCAGCATATGCTGATCCATTTGAATAGGAAGGTGGACCGCCTCCCCAGTTTTGAGACTCATCGGAAAATGTTAAATCCATGTTGTTCCTGAACAGAAAGTTGATATCGGGATGCAATGGCATTTTTTCATAAAGCACGTTGTCAGGAATATTGCTGTTATCCTTTGCCGGAAATGACCTGTTGCCTCCGGTCAGGAAATTGACATAATCAAGGTCATTTGCCCTTCGGTAAATTCCATTGGTGATGAAGAGGTCCTTCCATCCATCGTTATCAAGGTCACAGAACAGGGGAGACCAGCTCCAGTCTGTTGATTGAATTCCTGCCAGAGACCCAATTTCACTGAAAGTATTATCGCCCAGGTTTAGCTGGAGAGTATTTCGAACATACTGATAATTATATCCGAAATTTTCTTTTATCTCAAACAGTTCATAATCATCTTCTCCTCCTGATTGTTTCTTTATCTCCTCATTATCGGGCAACATATCCAGTACGATAATATCCATGTAACCATCATTGTTAAAGTCGCTTATGTCATTCCCCATTGAGGATCTGCTTGTATGCTCTATGAATTCCGTTAGTCGTTCAGTGAAATTCCTTCCCCCGTTATTGATGTATAAATAATCATTTTCATGAAAATCATTTGAGATATAGATATCCGGAAATCCATCATTGTTAATGTCTGAAATACCAACTCCTAGCCCATAACCTATCTGGCTCGAGTGTATTCCTGATTCAGCAGTTATATCAGTAAAATACACCTGTCCGTTCTTCCTGTCATTTCTGTACAACCTGTCACCGGCCATTTCATCATGATCATTTCTGAGCTCAATCCCTCCGTAACTTCTTGATGTATGCACTGAATGGTTAAGGAGGAACATATCGAGATCACCATCAAGGTCAAAATCAAAAAAAGCAGCCTGTGTTGAAAATCCCTGAAAATCAATTCCATATTTACCGGCTTCCTCCTTAAATTTCAGATTACCCTGGTTTATAAACAACTGGTTCCTTCCATTAAAGCTTTTGTAATTACCAACCTGACAGACGTAAATATCGAGTAAGCCATCTCCGTTTACATCTGCCATTGTAACACCTGTTTTCCAGTTGCCACTACCAGAAATACCTGCAGATTCAGATATATCCTCAAAGCTGAAGTCCCCTTTATTCAGGTAAAGTTTGTTTGATTGCTGATTTGAAACAAAATACAGGTCTGTGAGATCATCATTATTTATATCACCTGCAGCAACACCGGCACCATTGTTGAAATAGAGGTATTCTATAATATTAAATTTTTCATTTTCAGTCAGCTGGTTCCTGAAATCAATTTTTGTCAAGGAGGAAGGAAGTATAGTAAAAAGGGTATCATTTTTTACTTCCTTTTTGCACGATAAGGAGAGTAAGACCAAAACAGAAACTATGGTCAGATTTTTCATATACAGCTTCACCTGGAGAGTATTTTGAAAACCTGCAGCGGCCCGTTACTTTGGGCTGCAATAATAATTTCGCCTGATAGTGTTGAGATTCCGATGATATCTCTGATTTCACCTTCGAGCATCATGCCTGATTGTTTTACAGGGATGAAAGAAAAACCACCCCTACCGTTTCCTGCCAGGAATGATCCGTAGCTGGCATCATAACGGCCCACCTCGGGTTTTACATTATACAGATTTCCTCCAAGCAAAATATCAGCGTTACTATCGGAATTAAAATCTCCTGTTTCTGCTGCAAAGACAGGTGAAAACTGTACTTCGGAAGGCAAGGGAATTCTGCTGAAATTACCTTTACCATCATTAATGAAAACCGATGTTTCCATAACAGATGCATTCAGAACAATTGATTTTTGAAGTTGCTCCGGCGGGAAAATATCTGTTATCTTCTGATCTTTATACAATTCATATTTTGGATATTTTCTTTCGAGTGCAGGAATCTGCCTTGTAAGGTCGTGCTTCAGGGCAAGAGGGTAGGACTGATCGCCGTTATATACACTTATGATCTGTTCAACGGCGCCGTTCAGATCAAAATCATTAACATGCATTGTAACCGGTTTTTCCTGGGTTGCCTTGAATCTTGAGTTCAGACCATGATTACCTGCAACAAAATCGACATCGCCATCATTGTCAAAATCAGCTGCAGCAAGACAATTCCACCATCCATCAGTTACAGATGATCCAAATGCATCTTTTTTCTCCCTGAAGGTGTTGTTATCATTAATAAACACCCTGATTCCCATCCATTCTCCGGCAATTATGATGTCCATGTCTCCATCTTTGTCCACATCAAGCCATAGCATATCCCTTATCATTCCGATTTTTTGCAGTTCAGGTGCTACAGAACCAGTAACATCAGTAAATTTCCCCTTTCCGTCATTCTCAAGAATATATCCGTTCACAGGAACTCCATAAAGAAATGGTTTAAGCCTGATGCCTACGAACAATTCAACAATTCCGTCCTTGTCAAAGTCCTCTGCTCTGACACAGGAAGAACTCTCATACCTGCCTGCAGGCAGAACCTGATCTGATTTAATAAAATGATTATTCCCCTGATTGAAATACATTCTGTCACTCAACGCTGAGGAACTCTCCGGAAACTGGTTACCACCTGAAGCTACGTACAGGTCAAGATCGCCGTCCCCGTCGGCATCAAACATTGCGCAGTCAACATCTTCAGCAATGGCATCCTGTTCAAATAACCCGGATTCTATAGATTTAAACTTTCCGTTATTCTGTTGTACCATTAAAACAGAAGCTTGTCCCTTTGGACCACAAATAAATAAATCTTCAAGGCCGTCACCGTTAACATCTCCTTTGCACATCCTGGGTCCCTCGGTGGATATCATATGATATATTAATGATTCCCTTTCAAAATCGTTAAAGTCATCTTCACTATGATTAAAACTGATGAGATTTTTATCTGTTATCTCCCTGAAATACAGGTTTTTTCTGTTTAGCGAATCAGTAATTTTATTTGATACTAATCCGGCATTTTTCTGAAACAGAGTAAGAGTCTGGTCTGCAACTACATCCTTTAGAATAGTCATTCGTCCATCTGGCCACTGAACAATGAGTGAATCGATAATGGAGATGTTTCCAAGTCCCAGGTTTGGCCGGGGATCACTTGTTGAGAGGTAACCCCTCATCGGCATTTGTTCAAGGTAAAGTATCCGGCCTTTATGTTTTACAGTGATTTTTGCCCCTATAGCAGCTGTATTCCCTGGTTCCCCGTTAAGCATCAACTTCAGGTAATGATTGTCGGGTAACAACCTGTTCGTTTCATTGCGGTATACAAACATAGGCATATTGACATTGTTTACAACCAGGTCAAGATCGCCGTCGTTGTCAAGATCTCCGTATGCTGAACCGTTTGAAAATCCCGGTTCGCCAAGACCCCATTTATCTGCAACATTGGTGAAATTGTAATTGCCATTGTTCCTGAAGGCATAGCTGGGTATTTTCACAGAAGGTATTGCATCAATAAGAGTCTTATAATCTACGTTGTTTCCGGAGACAATTTTCATAACCATATCACGGTTTGAAAAATATTGCAGGTAATCCTGATCTGTCAGATCCTTGAAAATACCGTTTGCCACAAAAATATCCTTTAGACCATCATTATCCATATCCATAATCAATGCACCCCATGACCAGTCTGTAGCATTTACGCCGGCAAACCTGCCGATTTCACTGAATGTTCCATCTGTGTTATTCAGTTGCAGCATATTTCTTGTGAACTGATGGTGATAACCATTATTAACACCTGATTTATAGCTCTCCCAGCTATCAAAAGTTGTCTTTGTCTTTAGCCTTTCATTACCCTCAGGGACCATATCAGTCGCAAATATTTCCGGGTAATGGTCATTATTAATATCTGCCATATCGGCGCCCATGGAAGCAGCTGAAATCGATCTCATCATCTGAGGGAGGTTTTCCCTGAACGTTCCGTCATGATTGTTCAGATAGAGATAATCCCTTTCAAAGAAATCATTTGACACGTATATATCCATCCATCCATCCTGATCAATATCCCCGACAGAAACTCCCAGACCAAATCCGATTACACTTCCCAGAATTCCGGCTTCCTGACTAACATCCGTAAACCTGTTGGAATCATTTCTGAAAAGCTTGTCTCCTCCAAGTGAATCTCTGACATATCGCTGATTATCCTTGAGGTTGAAACTACCAATTGCCTTGGACGAATTATTAAGGAGATACATGTCAAGGTCCCCATCCCTGTCATAATCAAAAAAAACACCATGGGTTGAGTAACCCCGGTCATCAAGACCATACTCCGCTGCACTTTCGGTGAATGTGAGATTCCTGTTGTTTATATACAATTCATTGCTTCTGTCATCTCCTTCCACATTTCCTGAATTGCATATATAGATATCTGTCCAACCATCCCCGTTCACATCTGCAAAACTTACTCCAGTTGACCAGCGGCCTTTCCCTTCAATTCCGGCACTTTTCGATATATCTTCAAATTCAAAGTTGCCCTTGTTGAGGTACAAAACATTTGATCCCATATTGGAAGTCATGAAGATATCAATGAGACCATCGTTATTAATATCGCCGAGAGCCACCCCGCCACCATTATAGAAATTCCTGTAGGTATAAATATTGAATTTTGTTTCCAGCTGTTTGTTGTAGTCAAGGTGGTTAACAAAACCGGCATTGGTAACTGAAGCAGGCATGGTTGTGAATAAGAGATCACCATTTCCGGCTTTATCCTTGCTGCAGGAAAACATGAATACGGATATACACAACAGAGCCGTTGCCGGAAATATAAATACAGGAGAAAAGGATTTTTTCATGATGTTATTTACTGGTCTCCGGTATTTTAAAAGGTGTATTGACTGTATTTGAGGTATCACTCTGCTCCTTAATTACAGTCATATCACTGAAAACAGCCCAGACATTCATCTCGTTTTCCTTGAAAATGGTTATACGACGGTTCCCGTTTACAAGAACATAAGCAGTTCCTCTGTTCCTGTGGTCTATTCTTATGAAATCTTCACCATAGGTTTCTTTAAACCGGTCAAGCAAATCAACCTGCAGACTGTCAGACGACAGAGGTGCGTTCCATGGTGCCCAGCCATTGTATATAAATTTCACAGGCATTTCTGCAATTTTACCTTCAATGAATGCCGGATAGAAATTCATAGTAACGGAGTGTTTCAGCTCATCCTTTATAATATATTCAACTGTGGTATTGCCAATTCCCTGCTTGACAAGACCCATCCGGTTAAGCTCCCAGCAGCGGGTATAAAAATCCTTTTGTGACATACCAAGGTACAATCCAAGGAAGAGTGAATCATATCTGATTCCTGTTGCGAGTTCCTGCTTCAGTTTTCTTTCATATTTTGCCCTCGGAGTACATCCTGAAGTACCAGTAAAAATGATAATTATCAGATAAACAGCATTCCTGAAATTCCTTTTCATATGTCTCATCAAAATTTGTAAAATTGTAAGTTATCATTATTCCTTGCAACAACAATAATCATGTTTCCATTAATATTCATAAGTTGCAGATCCCTTATTTCCCCTTTTGCAGAGATCCCCGAAGTTATTGATGGAACAGGTTCAAACAAACCGTTGTCCTTCCCCTTTAATAAAAGTCCATAACTGGCTGAGTAGATTCCGGTTTCCGGTTTTGCTCTTGTCAGATTTCCCCCGATCAGGATATCACAGATTCCATCCCTGTCAAAGTCCTCTGCACTGATTGCATATACAGGAGAAAACTGTGCTTCAGAAGGAAGTGGTATTAACGTAAAGGATAAGTTGCCATTGTTCATAAGTACACAACTTTCCATGATGTTTGCTTCAAGTATTACTGATCTTTTCAGAACCTCCGGTGGAAAGATTTCCTCAATCGTAACATTTTTATAGTCATCAAATTTCTGAAATTTATTCCGGAGTGATGGTATTTGCTTTACAAGGTCGTCTTTCATTACAAGCGGGTACATTTTTTCACCATTATATGTGCAAATTATCTGTTCAATGGTTCCGTTAAGATCAAAATCGTTGACATACATTTTAACCGGTTTCTCAGGTGATGCTTTAAACCTGGAATTCAATCCGTGGTTACCGAGGATAAAATCTGTTTTCCCGTCCCTGTTAAGGTCTTTTGCTTCAATGGTATGCCACCATCCTTCAGTGTTAAGTAATCCGCATTGCTCCATAACATCAGCAAAGGTTCCATTTTTATTAAGGAAGACTTTCAGAGGCATCCATTCCCCGACAATGATAATATCGGCAAAACCATCATTATCAATATCAGACCATGCCATATCCGTAATCATTCCCATGTTTTTTAAATCCGGAGCATTTTTGATTGTAACATTTTTAAAAATCCCCCTTCCATCATTTTCAAGAAGGTAAGCATCAGCAGGGAGGCCATATGCAAATGGGCGCAATCTTGTTCCAACAAAGAGATCCATATCTCCGTCCTTATCAAAATCGGCAGGCCTTACACAGGAGGTACTTACATATTCTGATGAAGGAAGCATCTGGTCAGATTTTGAAAAATTACCTTTCCCGTCATTCAGGTAAAGCCGGTCTATCAGGGCAGAGGAACTTGAAGGGAATTCATTGCCTCCGCTGGCTACATAAAGGTCGAGATCACCATCATTGTCTGCATCAAAAAATGCACAGTCAGTATCTTCCGATATTTTGTCAGCTTCAGTAATTTCAGTATTAGTTCTTCTGAATGTTCCGTTTCTGAGCTGTATATAGAATGCTCCCGGACTTTCTTTGGCCCCGCAAATATATAGATCGTCTGTTCCATCACCATTTATGTCTCCGATACACATATGGGGACCTTCATTTGACAACATATTGAAAAGAAGTCCATCACGTTCAAAATCATTGAAATCGTTTTCAATATGCCTGAAATCGAGATCAGAAAATCTGTCTGTTCGCTTTAGTATGGTATTTGTCTCTTTTATCTTACAAGGGACATTACCTGTTTTTTCGCTATTCGATATTGTAATAAACTGATCTGCTTTTACATTTATCAATTTTGTAGTTCCCGCGTCAGGCCAGCATACAATAATTGAATCAACCAGGGAATGTTCTCCGAGTCCGAAATGAAGCCTGCTTCCGCTGCTTGATTGAAAACCCCTGGCGGGGATTAATTCCTGGTAATTGACTGAGCCATCATAATACAAGGTGACATTTGCTCCGACAGCTGAAGTATTTTTACCACCTCCGTTTAGAGATACATTAAGATAGTGCGAGGTGGATTTGCTTTCAGAGTTGTTACAGTATATAAAGGGAGGCATATTAATATTATTTACAACAAGGTCAAGATCCCCGTCGTTATCCAGGTCATCATAAGCTGCTCCGTTAGAAAAAGAAGGTGTGTTCAGGCCCCACTGAGCAGCAATATTGGTAAATGTAAGGTCCTTATTATTATGGAATAGGTAATTTGAAATCCTGGCAGACGGAATCATTTCAATCATTTTAATAATTGCTGATTCTTCTGTTT
The DNA here is from genome assembly GCA_937864815.1 of uncultured Bacteroidota bacterium. GTDB lineage: Bacteria > Bacteroidota > Bacteroidia > Bacteroidales > VadinHA17 > LD21. The sequence goes on along the minus strand of CALMJY010000235.1, from coordinate 8,442 downwards.
TGATCATTGTCCGCATTATAGACGGATCAGAATAAATATCAAGGAAATCACGGTCAAGGAGATCTTTATAGATACCATTAGCAACAAAGATATCTTTCCACCCATCATTATCAAGGTCCATTATAAGGGCTCCCCAACTCCAGTCTGTCGTGCTGACACCGCTGAACCGGCCAATTTCACTGAAGGTACCATTTCTGTTATTCAGCTGAAGTGTATTTCTGGCAAACTGATGATGATAACCCTTACCGACTTTTCTCTGGTAGGTTTCCCAGTTTTCAAAAAAAGCCTTGGTCTTAAGGCGGGCATTATCTTCAGGAGTCATCTCTGTTGTATATATCTCAGGCCAGGCATCATTATTTATATCAGCCATATCGGCACCCATGGCGCCCAGGCTAATCTCATTCATCTGATCAGTAAGAGATTCCGTGAAATTGCCATTTTGGTTATTTATATACAGGTAATCTCTCTCAAAAAAATCGTTAGATACGTATATGTCAATCCAGCCGTCACGGTTGACGTCGCCGGCAGTTACACCAAGTCCGAATCCGATTTTACTTGAATAAATACCTGCTGCTTTTGTTACATCTGTAAATTTGCCGTCATCATTCCTGAAAAGCTTGTTACTACCGAGTGAATCGGAGATTTCACGCTGGCCCTCTTTCATATCAAAACCGGTAACCGATTGAAATGAATTGTTAAGAAGATAACAATCAAGGTCCCCGTCCCTGTCATAATCAAAGAATGATGCATGATTGGATAACCCGAAATTGTCCAGTCCGTATTCGGATGCCTTCTCTGAAAATGTCAGATCTTTATTATTAATAAATAATTCATTTTTTCTGTTTTTACCCTCCGGAGGACCGGATTTGCATACATAAATATCAGCCCATCCGTCTCCATTGATATCAACTATAGTGACTCCTGTTGACCATGATCCTTTACATGTTACACCTGCTTTTTCGGAAATATCTTCAAAAACGAATCCTCCACTATTAATGTAGAGCCTGTTTCCTTCCTGGTTACCGCAAAAGTAAATATCCTGCAAGCCATCATTATTGAAGTCACCTGTTCCTACACCTGCGCCATTATAGAAATTCCTGTATGTGTAGGTATTGAATTCCTCGGTGTACTTAACCTGATTTATGAAGTCAATCTTTGTTTCTTCCTGGTCAAGTAATGTGAAAAGCTGATCAGGCGAATTATCATCTCTTCCCCTGAGGCATGAAAAAAGAAAAGGTATCAATAAAATTATTATTGCCCTGATGGCTTTGATACTTGATTTAAACATGCAGTCAGGCAGAATAAAATGTTATTAAATCAAAGAGAGCAAGCAAATATAATGATTGCCTGCTCTCTTTTGATAAATTTCAAATAATGTGATTAATATCCGGTATTCTGCTTAAGATTAGGGTTAGCAGCTAATTTGTCCTTATGAATCGGGAAGATTGTAAGATATTCTCCCTTTTTCACAACATCTCCCGGGTTATAAAACGGCAGGATCCATTTCTCAAGTTCATTATACAATCCCCAGCGGATGAGATCCTGTCTCCTGTGGTTCTCCGCGAACATCTCCCTTCCTATTTCATTAAGTAATTCACCTCCTTGTACGGATGGTCCAGTCATGTCATAGCTGACGGGTCCATCAAGTGAAGTAAGGTTAGGTACACCTGCACGGGCTCTTACCTGGTTGACGAGAGTAAGCGCCTGGGCAGTATTGCCATTACGCCAGAGAGCTTCAGCTTTCATAAGGAGTACATCGGCGTACCGGAAGACGGCATAATCATTGCTCATGTTGTTAGGCTGACTTCCAAGTGCAATTTCCCATTTTCCGACTCTTACACCTGCCTGGCGATATGCCTGTGGTCCCAGTTCATTGATCTGCGGCTGGGTTGAGCCAATATTACCGAAATTAAGGGGAGCACCATCGGGATCTCCGAGAAGTGGCACAGGGGCCCTGTTAGGCTGAGCTACTTCAAATCCGTCATCCATAACCTTTCCTCCTCCTGCTTTATACTGATATCCGGCAATGAAGTTACCTCTTTTTGTTGCAGGACCGGTAACTGTACCAACATCACCTTTACGTATATCAGCATCGCTGTATGACTTGTAAAACTCCTCCATCGCGCAGAAGCCGTTCCAGGGTTGTGCGGTCAGGTTATATGTCTGCTGGCTGCCATAATGCAGTGTGCGTACAGCAAGATTGAAGTTCTGGAAGAATACCTCATCATAGGGTATGGCAAAGATAAACTCCTTGGAGCCTGAATTATTCACATTGAAATTTGCAAAATAATTGCTTTCAAGTGTGTATTTGCCTGAGTTGATTATCGCATCGCAGGCTGCAATAGCCTTAGTCCACTGTGCAGTTCCGCTGTACACTTTGGCATTGAGGTAAAGTTTTGCCAGAAGCGCCTGTCCTGCATAGTAGTTCATACGGCCATAGGTTGAACCATCAACTGCTTTTGACAACTTCGGAACAGCTGCCTCGAGGTCCCCGACTACAAAGTTGTACACTTCAAGTCTTGTTTTGGTTGGCGGTGCAGCATCGGCAGTTTCGAAATCTGTTACAAGAGGTACATTACCAAACCAGTCAATAAGCTGCCAGTAGAAGAACCCTCTTACAGTTTGAAGTTCAGCAATGAAGGCATCTGCGTCTGCCTGTGCAACTTTTCCGCTTTCAACAAGGCTCTGGAACTGGAATATCAGCCTGTTGGCAGTGTTTACACCACCGAATCCGAAATTCCATCCACCGTTGAAATAGCCATCTTCCTGATTGTAGGAATGGAGATGGGCCCTTCTCAGGGTTCCTCCGTCATCCCAGTCCTGACCCCTTGTGGGATAAACACCTTCATCCGACATAATTTCATGCAAAGCCCATGGATCATTTGAAGCATAATCACCAAATTGTGTATACGCGGCACCCAGAGCTGAAATAAATTCTTCCTGGGTTTTAAAGAAGTTATCCGGTGTAACTGAATCGAAAAGTTCTTCATCCAGATTTGTACAGGACTGACTGAACACTGATATTATTAGCGTAAGTATCGTAACCTTTACCAGCATCCCATACCTTTTTATATTATTTCTTACTATTGTTTTCATGTCTTATACTATTTCAGGATTAAAAAACAAAGTTTGCACCAAAGGTAAACGATCTGGTTCTGAACCAGGTATTCCTTCTGTCGATACCCGGTATGAGCGGATTGTTATTGTTTTCAATATCACCATATCTGGGGTTTGGATCAACACCCTTGTAATTGGTAATATAGAAAAGGTTATTGCCTGCAACGTATAACCTGATCTTGTCAAATGCGGCACTTGCCGGTAATTTGAAATTATAACCTACACTCATGTTGTCGAGTGCGACAAAGCCTGCATCTTCAATATGGAAACTCGACAATACTCCGGAGGAGTTATTGAGATAAGTTCCGGTTTGAGGATTCTTAAGATCTGCAGCTGTTTTTGGAAGATTGTATGAACCGATCATTTTCGGAACTTCATAGAATCCTCTGAAGTTATTGTTGAGATCATGACCGAATACTCCGCGGAAGAAAATACTCATATCCCAGTTTCCGTACACGAAATTATTCGCAAAGCCAAACAGGAATTTTGGTAAACCATTACCTACAATCTGCCTGTCGAGTGTATTGATCGTTCCGTTTTTATCAGTGTCTTCAAAAATAAGGTTGCCATTGGCATCTATCTCCTTGTAAACAAGTGCAAGTAATTGACCGATAGGTTTGCCTTCTTCAGCTCTTACAAGTGGCACATCACTTTGTCCGGGAGCTCCCATCCCTCCAAGGTCACGAACTCCATATTTCAACTCTGCTCCATTATATGAGCCGGAGAGCGAAACAAGTTCATTCGATAAATTGTAAGAAGGAGTCAGAGTCAGACTGTAGTTAAATTTGCCTTCTTTAACTGCATCCCAGGTAAGAGATAATTCAAGACCGCTGCTCCGGATTTCACCCAGGTTCAGCAGGGCCCTGTTATAGAGGTTTGGCGGAACAGGCACCTCATATTCAAATAAAAGGTCGGTCGTTGATCGTGTGTAATAGTCAAAGGATCCATATATACTTGAATTCATGAGAGCAAAGTCAAAACCAATATCAATTTCAGATTTCTTTTCCCATTTAAGATCTGTATTTGCATTACTTATAGGTGAATAGCCGGGAACAAATTCTCCATTATAAAAGAAGTTTCCACGAGGGCCAAGACGAAGCAGCGAAAGATAACTTTCTCCGGGCTGGTTACCTGTGAGACCATAACTGGCACGAACCTTAAGTACATTAAGGACATCGGCATTAATGAATTTAGCCACATCCATACCAACTGCCACTGAAGGGAATAAGCCCCACTTATTATCGGCACCGAAACGGGATGAACCTTCATATCTTGCACTGGCTGTCAGATAATATGTATCTTTAATATTCAGGTTCATAAGTCCGAAGAATGCTATAAGAGTGTTTGAATTCTTGTAGCTTTCCACAGTTCCGATTCCATTTGCAAAATCAAGTGCTGCACTAAGATTATTGTAGGTAAAAGCGTCAGTAAGAAAGTCTCCGCCATTTGCAAAAAAGCCTTCATATTCAAAATCCTGGTAGGAATAACCACCGACTGCGTTGAGGTTTATGTCCGGAGCAATATCTCCTGTCCAGCGGGCTGAGGTTTCAAAGAGCTGGTTTGCACTGACATCAATGTCTCTTTCTGCCCTTCCGTTTCTGTCCCTTCCCTGCCAGTAACTGTTCTTGTCAAAATATCTTCCCCTGAGCATATTACTGTTTTGTCTTGAATAGGCAGCATCTACTGTAAATCCCTTGGTTATCTGGTAAGTTCCTTTCAATGAAAGAAGCAAAAACCTGTCTTTGCCGTCATTTATATTCTGCTCAAGAATCTGAACAGGATTATAATAATCGTACAGAACCTGCTGGAAGTAACCATCATAAATATCATAAGCAGGATCAGCACTCCTGACAGGTGCAGTCGGATTGTAAATTGTAGCATAACGGAATGCATCATCAAATCCATATTTTGCATTCTTATCAGTAGCACCAAGATTTAAATCAATTGTAAGCTTATCGTTCAGTGCTTTCTGGCTGAAATTCATTCTTGCATTCAGCTGCTGTACTCCGGTATTAATAGCGACTCCCTGTGCATCACGATAGTTGAGTGATGCGCGGTAGCTGGAACTTGTTGTTCCGCCTGATATTGCAAGATTGTGAACCTGGGAGAGTGCGGTTTGTGTTGTTTCATCGAACCAGTCAGTACTTGCGCCAAAGTCAGTTCCTGATCCAACCTTTGAGGAAAGATCCCTCCATTCTGCAGCATTCATTACAGGTGTTGCCTTGGCAACCATTTCAGCTGTTCCATATACATTGTAATCAACAACAGCACTTCCTCTTTTACCTTTTTTGGTAGTAACAATGATTACACCGCTTGCACCTCTCGATCCGTATATTGCAGCTGCAGAGCCATCCTTAAGAACGCTCATTGATTCAATGTCACTCGGATCCACATTTTCAAGTGATGCGCCAAGCACACCATCAACAACAATAAGAGGCTGTGTATTGGCCCCGATTGTGCTCAATCCCCTGAGCCGGAAAGTATATCCTTCATTCGGGTTACCACCTGCCTTGCTTACTGAAAGACCGGCCACTTTACCGACAATTAATTGCTCGGGTCTGTTAATATTACCCTTATTAAATTCATCGGATTGCACATTGGAGATCGAACTTGTGATTTCTCTTTTACGCTGCTGGGTGTACCCTGTTACGACAATCTCGCCAAGGGCGGCAATAGACGAAGCCAGAACTACATCAATTGATTCCTGGTTGCCAACGGTAACCTGCTGTGTTGTGAAGCCAATAAATGAGAAGACCAATACTGCATCCGGTCCGGAAACAGTAATTGAATACTCACCATTGACATCTGTCTGGACCCCTACTGTGGTGCCCTGTACAGAGACATTTGCACCAGGTATGGCCCCCTCAGTATCTGAGCTCACTTTTCCTGTTATTGCTCTTTGCTGGGCATTTGCAATACCCGTCAAAAGAAGTAAAAGGAAAAGAGAAAACAAACATCTCCTCCCCAGGGAGGAAAGAGTTAGAATTTTTCTCATAATAAAATTGTTAAGGTTAGGTTAGTATTTAATTTATCGATATCTGTTAATTTTTTAACAATCATAAGAAAATGTTAAAGAATTCAGGTCTGTTTTAAGGTTTTTATCTGCTTTCAAGCTCAGACATTACAAATATATAATGACTTATCTAATAAATAAAAGGATTAATATAATTATTTTCAATAAGATAGTTGCTTTTCCTCAAACGATTGAAATATTAGTGATTGTTAAGTTTTATTAAACATAAGTTAAAAAAATGTTAAATAAAATTGACTGCTGCCGGTCAAAAAGGATTAAAAATCCTTCCGGTGAAGGTTTATTTTGTCAGAAACAGAATCAGTATTAACTTTGACTTATATAGATAAAAAATTTCCTGAGTGAATAAAGGAAAAGTAACAATAAAAGATATCGCAAGGGAGCTTGGTATATCTCCTTCTACCGTATCAAAAGCACTGAAAGGGCATCCGGATATTAGTGATACCACCATAAAGTCTGTAAAAGAACTTGTTGTTAAGTGGAATTACAAGCCTGATCCGATTGCATTGAGCTTACAGCGAGGCTCAGGAAATACTATAGGGGTGATTGTTCCTGAAATAGTGCATTATTTTTTTTCAACTGTAATAGGTGGAATTGAGGACCTGGCCTATGAATCTGGTTACCAGGTAATGTTTTGTCTGTCTAATGAATCTTATGAAAGGGAGGTCAAGGCTGCAGAGACATTGATTGGAAACAGGGTAGAAGGCATTCTTGTATCCATGAGCAAGGTAACCAGGAATACAGATCATTTCAGGAAAATAGCAGATTCAGGTATTCCACTGGTTTTTTTTGACAGGATCTGTGAGGATATGGAAACAGACCGGGTCATTGTTGATGATGAGTCAGGAGCATATGAGGCAACCTGTCATCTTATTAAAACAGGGTGTAAAAATTTAATTCACCTGTCTGGTCCTCAGAATTTGCTTATTGGCAAAAACAGAAAAAACGGTTTTATCAGAGCACTGAAAGATCATAATCTTAATGTGGATGACAACAACATTATAAGATGTGATACTGAGGATTATGCCAGGAATATTATACCCGGATTGCTTGAAAGAAAACCATTACCTGACGGATTTTTTGCTGTCAATGACCTTACGGCAGCTACTACGATGAAAATAGTTAAATCATCAGGATATAAAGTTCCTGACGATATCTCAATTGTCGGATTTACCAGCGGGCTAATTTCAGACCTGACTGATCCTCAACTTACCTCTGTTTTTCAGGATGGATACTCGGTTGGCAGGGAAGCTGTTAAACTGCTTTTTGAGAGACTGGTGAGCGGGAATGAAAAACCACCAAGAACGGAAGTCATAAATACTAAACTGATGATCAAAGGTTCAACAAGAATCCCTTTACTGGTTTAAATCATTTTTGTAATTGGAAAAAATCTATACTTTTGGATGCTATATATATTAAGGTATATAAAAAATAAAATAATACAATTAAGGCATGAAAATTCCTGAAAACCTGAAGTACACGAAAGACCATGAATGGATCCGTATTGAGGAGAATTATGGTTTTATTGGTATTACCGACTTTGCCCAGGGTGAGTTGGGTGATATAGTTTTCATTGAGATCGAAACAGTTGGAGAGACTTTGAAACAGGAAGAGGTTTTTGGAACAATAGAGGCAGTAAAAACGGTTTCTGACATGTTTATGCCTGTCAGCGGGGAAATTCTTGAGTTAAATCCCGAACTTGAAAATGCTCCTGATTCTGTAAATAAAGATCCTTATGGGAAAGGCTGGATGATTAAGATCAGGATAACTAATCCTGAAGAACTATCCCAGCTTCTGTCTGCTGAAGACTATAAAGCTCTGCTTTAAATCCAGGTCTGCAAACTTATTGCCGGCTTAAGAATTCAATCAGCTTCTCACGGTCCGGACTTATTCCTGTCTGCACATAAGACCAGGAGACCGCATTGGCTGCAATTACCATATTGCCACCTGTTTTGGAAAGGGGAGTCTCAAATTCAATCCCGAGGCTGTTGTAAATTACTGGCCCCCTCTGTGTCAAGAAGTAAAAATGAATTTTTATGCAATTTAATCACAGAAGCAGGGAAGTCAGGTGTAATTTCGCTTTCTATAAGCCGCCTGGTAACTTCTGCCTTTTTCATTCCTGAAATCTGTACAATTACTGTTTTAGCTTCAAGAACGTATTTAAGTCCCAGGGAGATTCCTTTGGAAAGATTCACATTTCCTGAAAAATACTTTTTCCCGACATTTCTGGTGGTTTCATCAAGATTCACGATATGTGATGAGAGGTCGAAGGGAGTTCCGGGTTCGTTGAGCCC